>NZ_JABXWS010000059.1:0-211199 GCF_015594425.1 Novosphingobium sp. HR1a | reverse complement strand
GGCGATCGACGGCCGTGCTCGGCTGGCCCGCGCGGCTCCACGCCCTGACCGGCCACCCGGTCGGCCTCTTCGCCCGGATCATCCGCGCCTGCGAGCGCCGCCTCAACCGCCGCGACGCCTCGCCCGCACGGCGCCGCCTCGCGGGCATGCTCGCCACCGCGCTGCTCGTCGCCCTCACCGGCGGCCTCACTCTCGCGATCGAGATCGCCGTCCACGCCTTCGCAGGCGCATGGGCCTGGCCGATCCTCGCCGTGCTGGCATGGCCCGCCATAGCCGCCCGCAGCCTCGACGACCACGTCCGCCCCATCCGCGACGCCCTGCTGCGCGGTGACCTCCCCGAAGCGCGCCGCACCGTCGGCATGATCGTCGGCCGCGACACCCGGCACCTCGACGCCCCCGCCACCGCCCGCGCCGCCATCGAGAGTCTGGCCGAGAGCTTCTGCGACGGCGTCGTCGCGCCGCTGTTCTGGCTGCTCCTGCTGGGCCTGCCGGGCGCGTGGATACTCAAGGCGATCAACACCGCCGACAGCATGATCGGCCACCGCGAGGAGCCTTACGGCCCTTACGGCTGGGCCGCCGCCCGCCTCGACGATCTCGTCATGCTGATACCCGCCCGCCTCGCCGGAATGCTGCTGTGCGTTGCGGGCATGGGGGCCGGGCTCAGGGGCTGGCGCGTGATGGCCCGCGACCACGCCCGCCACGCCTCGCCTAACGCGGGCTGGCCCGAGGCGGCGATGGCGGGCGCGCTGGGCATCCGCCTCGCCGGTCCGATCGCCTACGACGGCGTGCTTGCCGACAAGCCGTGGATCGGTGAAGGCGGCATCGCGGCACCGCACCACCTCTCCCGCGCGCTGACGATCTACCGGCGCGCCTGCCTGATACTGGGCCTGATATTGGGGATCATCGCTATGGGAATCGCATGGCTGGCCTGATGCTGCAGGGAACCGGCTCCGACGTCGGCAAGTCGGTGCTGGTCGCAGGGCTCTGCCGCGCCGCCGCCAACCGGGGGCTCACCGTCCTGCCGTTCAAGCCGCAGAACATGTCGAACAACGCAGCCGTCACGCCCGAGGGCGGCGAGATCGGCCGCGCGCAGGCGCTGCAGGCCATCGCCGCGCGCGCGCCGCTCCATGTCGACATGAACCCGGTGCTCCTGAAGCCCCAGGCCGACCGCACCTCGCAGCTGATCGTCCACGGCCAAGTACGCGGCACGCTGGGCGCCGCCAACTTCCGCGAGGCGCGCCGCCCGCTGCTCGGCGAAGTGCTCGAAAGCTACCGCCGGCTGGAGGCCCGCTGCGACCTCGTCCTCGTCGAGGGGGCGGGCTCGCCCGCCGAGATCAACTTGCGCAGCGGCGACATCGCCAACATGGGCTTCGCACGCGCGGCCGGGGTGCCGGTGGTGCTGGCGGGCGACATCGACCGAGGCGGCGTCATCGCCGCCGTGGTCGGCACCCGCGCGGTGATCGATCCCGAGGACGCGGCGATGATCCACGGCTTCATCATCAACAAGTTCCGCGGCGATCCCGCCCTCTTCACCGACGGCTACGAGGCGATCGAGCGCCTCTCCGGCTGGCGCGGCTTCGGCGTCCTGCCGTGGGAGCCCGCCGTCGCGCAGCTGCCGAGCGAAGACGCCGTGATCCTCGAACGCGGGCTCGGCGCGAAGCCCGGCAAGCTGCTGGTCGCCTGCCCGATCCTGCCGCGCATCGCCAACTTCGACGACCTCGACCCGCTGCGGCAGGAGAGCGGCGTGGACGTCGCGATGATCCCGCCCGGCACCCCGATCCCGGCCGAGGCGGCGCTGATCGTCCTGCCTGGCTCCAAGGCGACGATCGCCGACATGGCCTTCCTTCGGACACAGGGCTGGGACATCGACGTCCTCGCCCATCACCGGCGCGGCGGGGCGGTACTGGGCATCTGCGGCGGCTACCAGATGCTCGGCCGCAATATTGCGGACCCACACGGCATCGAGGGGCCGCCGGGCGAAGTCGCCGGGCTCGGCCTGCTCGACGTGACGACGGTGCTGGCGGGCCGCAAGACGCTGCAGCAGGTCGAGGGCACGGCGATGGACGCCCCGTTCACCGGCTACGAGATGCACATGGGCGTGACCGAGGGGCCTGACGCCACGCGGCCTTTCGCGCGACTGGCGCAGGGCCGCGCGGACGGCGCCATCGGGCGAGACGGGCGGACTTTCGGCACCTACTGCCACGGCCTGCTCGCCAAGCCGGGCCTTCGCAGCGCCCTGCTCGCCCGCATCGGCGCGCAGTCGGACGGCTTCGACAACGACGCCCGCGTCGATGCCGCACTCGATGCGCTGGCCGAGGCGATGGAGCGCCATCTGGACATCGACGGGCTGCTCGCCCTGGCAGGAGTTACCTTATGATGCGCAGCCTTCTGGTCCTGGGCGGCGCCCGTTCGGGCAAGAGCCGCCATGCGCAGGCGCGCATCGAGTCTCAGTCCGGCCACCTTTGCTACATCGCCACCGGGCAGGCATTCGACGGTGAAATGACCGAACGCATCGCCCGCCACCGCGAGGATCGCGGGCCGCGCTGGACCACGCTGGAGGAACCGCTCGATCTGGCAGGCGCCATCGACAGGGCCGCGCGGGAAGCGGATGCGGTGCTCGTCGACTGCCTGACGCTGTGGCTATCGAACCTGATGTTGGCAGACCTGCCGCTGGACGGGCCGGTCACGGCTTTGCAGGAGGCGATCCGCCGCTGCCCGGTCCCGCTGGCGCTGGTATCCAACGAGGTGGGCCTGAGCATCGTCCCCGAGAACGCCCTCGCCCGGCGCTTTCGCGACGAAGCGGGACGCCTGAACCAGACCATCGCCGCGACGGTCGATGAAGTCGAATTCGTCGCTGCGGGGCTGCCGCTCAAGCTGAAATAGAGAAATTCCGCCTCAATTGGGCAGTGAATGTCGCCGATCCTGCGCAAACGGATCGTGGCGATAGCCGGCTTCCCATGCGGCTCTCTGCTGGGGACTGGCGTAAGGATTGCTGGAAAGCGGAATACCGGCCTGCGCGGCCTTGATGCCCCAGAAATGGGCACGTTGAACATTGGACAATGTGCGGCTCATGACTTGCTGATACTGCCTGCCGCAACGCGGCAACGCACGCGCAAGATGCAGGGGTTAACGCATGTTAACGGCAGACGGCGCCGCGGACGCGATGAACTGCGCGGGGCGATGAGACGTCAATGTGGGGATATGGTGCACCCGACAGGATTCGAACCTGTGGCCTCTGCCTTCGGAGGGCAGCGCTCTATCCAGCTGAGCTACGGGTGCAGTGCCAGCGCGGTTAGCAGACGGAAGCGGGGCTTGCCAGCGCCAAATGCGATGACTTGTCAGTTCTTGATATGTTCCTATGATGGCGATCATGGCCGAAGCTGATTCGCTCTCCCTCGCCCCTTCGCATGGGCATACCGCCGTGGACGTGGCTCGCGGGATCGCCCGGCTGTTCGCCCGCAACGGCATCTGGTGCATGCCGGAAATGCCGCTGCGCTGTGGGCGGCGGGCCGATCTCATGGGGATCGACGCCAAGGGGCACGTCATCATCGTCGAGATCAAGGTGGCGCGCGCGGACCTGCTCGGCGACGGCAAGTGGACCGACTATCTCGACTACTGCGACCGGTTCTACTGGGGGCTCTCTCCTTTGCTGGACCGCAGCCCGCTTGAGAGCGAGGCGTTCCTGCCCGACAGTTGCGGGGTGATCGTGGCCGATGGCTACGACGCGGAAATCCTGCGCCCCGCTCCCCTGCGCCAGCTTGCCGCCGCCCGGCGCAAGGTGGAGACGGAGCGTCTGGCGCGCGCCTCGCTGCGGCGGCTGGTGACGCTAGGCGATCCGCATACGCTGCAGTGGGGGAGCGAGGGCTAAGAGAGCCCACCCCCAACCCCTCCCGCATGCGGGAGGGGAGCGAGACTTGGTCCTGACCGCAGGGAAGTGCCTAGCCGCAGCGGGGTGGGCACCACGCCAGGCTATCCGCCACAGCCGGGCACTTCTGCAACTTATCCGCAATTTTCTTGCGCTTTGCCGTAATTCACACTAAGTGACCCGCCAGCAACCGGCGTGCGGGGTCCGCCCCGCCGCAATCCGAGAGCAGCGTGAGGTCGCGGCATCCAGCCAAGACCGGCCCGGACTGGCGGTTGCGACCAACTAGCTTCCTTCCTCACGCAGGGTCGCCGCAACGACACCTCGCTGTGCGCGCGCCTTTTTTCAAAAGCCTTGCGCGCCCCGCACTTTTGAAAGTGACGCATGTCCTATTTCTCCGAACTTGGCCTCGCCGAGCCGATCCTCCGCGCGCTCGCCGTCAAGGGTTACACCGATCCCTCGCCTATCCAGCGCAAGGCGATCCCCTCGCTGCTCGAAGGCCGTGACCTCCTCGGCATCGCGCAGACCGGCACCGGCAAGACCGCCGCGTTCTCGCTGCCTTCGCTCCACCGCCTCGCGCAGGACCCCAAGCCGCGCCAGAACGCCGGCTGCCGCATGCTGGTGCTCTCGCCCACCCGTGAACTCGCCGCGCAGATCGCCGAGAACATGCGCGGCTACGCGAAGTTCCTGAATCTGACGGTCCAGTGCATCTTCGGCGGCGTGCCCGTGGGCAAGCAGGCCCGCGCGCTGGAGCGCGGCGTCGACATCCTCGTCGCCACCCCTGGCCGCCTGCTCGACCTGATCGACCAGCGCGCGCTGACGCTGCGCCACGTCGAGATCTTCGTCCTCGACGAAGCCGACCAGATGATGGACCTCGGCTTCATCGTTCCGCTCAAGCGCGTCGCCGCGCTGCTGCCCAAGACGCGCCAGAGCCTGTTCTTCTCGGCCACCATGCCGCAGGCGATCGCCGACCTCGGCCGCCAGTTCATCAACGACCCGGTCAAGGTCGAAGTGGCGCCGCAGTCGACCACCGCCGAGCGCGTCGAACAGTTCGCCACCCACATCAACCAGGCCGAGAAGCAGGCGCTGCTGACCCTCTCGCTGCGCGCGGGCCTTGCGCCTGATGCCGAGGAGAAGGCATCGCACGGCGCCATCGACCGCGCCCTGGTGTTCACCCGCACCAAGCACGGCGCCGACCGCGTCGTGCGCCACCTCGTCGCCGCCGGCATCCCGGCCGCCGCGATCCACGGCAACAAGAGCCAGGCCCAGCGCACCGCCGCCCTCGGCGGCTTCCGCCAGGGCACCGTGCGCGTCCTCGTCGCCACCGACATCGCCGCGCGCGGCATCGACGTCTCGGGCGTTTCGCACGTCTATAACTTCGAGATCCCGAACGTCGCCGAACAGTACGTCCACCGCATCGGCCGCACCGCGCGCGCCGGCGCCACCGGCGTCGCCATCAGCTACGTCGCGCCGGACGAAAAGCCCTACATCCGCGACATCGAACGCCTGACCCGCGTGAAGCTCGACCCGCTGGCGCTGCCGGAAGACTTCCAGAACCAGGCCGCACGCCTGCCCGCACCCTCGCGCAAGGTGGAGCAGCCGCAGGGCGAGCGCCGCCAGGGCGGCGGCGGACAGCGCGGCGGCAACGGCGGCGGCCGTGGCGGCCAGCCGCGCCGCGATGGCCAGAGGGATGGTGCGCGCAGCGACCGTCCGCAAGGCGAGCGTCGTGAAGGCGGAGAGGCCGAAGGCGAGCGCAAGCGTCGCTTCCGTCCGCGCGGCCCCAAGGGGCTGGGCGCGCACAAGGGTGCGGTGAAGCGCGCAGGGTAAGATGAAATAAACGGAATCTGGGGCCATTGCCCCAGACCCCGTTACTGTCGTCGTTGTTCGCGCAGCTACCTAGCGCGCTCCCTGCAATGGGCAGCACCGCGAAGCTGCGCGCGTGACCAGGGTTGTATGGGGGTCTGGGGCCTTTGGCCCCGGGTTTCCTCTTTTTATCTTCCCCTTCCACTCCTGAGGGCATACTCCCCGCGCCCATGGCGCTCGACGCTCCCCTTGTTGCGGTGCTTGTTTCCGCCTTTGCCATGACGACGATCGTGGGCGTCCGTTATCTCCTCACGTCCGGCCTGTTCGCCTGGATCACCGCGCGTGTACTTCCGGGCCATTACAAGGGGCTCGACCGCCAGATCCGCAGCGAGATCGCATGGTCGCTCGCCTCGGCCGCGATCTACGGCATTCCCTCAGGCGTCGTCGCATGGGGCTGGCGCGAGCATGGCTGGACGCGCATCTATACCGATGTGCATGACCGGCCGCTCTGGTGGCTGCCCGTTTCGGTACTCGTCTACCTTTTGCTCCACGACACGTGGTTCTATTGGACCCATCGCTGGATGCACCGGCCACGAGTATTCCGCATCGCCCATGCCGTCCACCACGCCAGCCGCCCGCCTACGGCGTGGGCGGCGATGAGCTTCCATCCGACCGAAGCGCTGACCGGGGCCGTGGTGATCCCGGCGCTGGTGCTGCTGGTGCCGATCCACGTCGGCGCGCTGGGGATCGTGCTGACAATCATGACGGTGATGGGGATCACCAATCACATGGGCTGGGAGATGTTTCCCCGTGCCCTCGTTCATTCGCCGCTCGGGCGCTGGCTCATTACCGCCAGCCATCACCAGCGGCACCATGAAAGCTATCGATGCAACTACGGCCTCTATTTCCGCCACTGGGACCATCTGTGCGGCACCGATGCCGGGCTGTCACAGGCGTTCTCGCGGCCCTAAGCCTGGTCGTAGTGCTGGCCGGGGCGACGGCGCCGCAGAACACGGACGTGTCGGTTTCGGTGACGGACATGCGTTCGGCGAAGGGGCAGGTGCTGGCCTGCCTGACGACGCGGCCCGATGCCTTTCCCGATTGCGAGAAGGACCCGCAGGCCCGCAAGCTGACGGTCCCGGCGGCAAGCGACCTCCATCTGGACTTCGGCGCAGTGCCGCAGGGCCGCTATGCGGTGTCGCTGATCCATGACGAGAACGGCAACGGCAAGCTCGATACCCGGCTGATGATCCCGCGCGAAGGCTACGGCTTTTCGCGCGACGCCCCGGTCCGCATGGGGCCGCCGAAATTTGCGCAGGCCGCCTTCGAGGTGGGCGGCGAACCTGTCCGCCTGGCGATCCGGATGCGATATCTGCTCTGACCGACTTGCCCCCGCCACCGCCGCGCCTTACGCCTGAAGTGTGAGACGGGAAGAGGACAGGATCGAGGAGGCCGTCGAAAAGACGGTCGAGGTGGCAACGGCGGACCTCGTGCCGCCTCCGCCGACGGGCGCGTTCTCGCCGTTCCGCTACCCGGTGTTCCGCGCGATCTGGACCGCCAACTTGTTCTCGAACCTCGGCGGCACGCTGCAGGGCGTCGCGGCCGCCTGGATGATGACCGAGCTTACCGCCTCGCACCAACTCGTCGCGCTGGTGCAGGCATCGGCGACGGTGCCGATCATGCTGTTCGGCGTCTTCGCGGGCGCCATCGCCGACAACTATGACCGCCGCCTCGTCATGCTGACCGCGCAAGTGGGGATGCTGGTGGTCTCGGCCGCGCTGGCGGCGATGGCCTACGCGCACATGCTGACGCCGTTCCTGCTGCTGGCTTTCACGCTGAGCGTCGGCATCGGCACTGCGCTGAACTCACCGGCATGGCAGGCCTCGGTGCGCCAGCAGGTGGAGCCGCGCGAGCTGCCGCAGGCGATCGCTCTCAACTCGATCTCCTTCAACATCGCCCGTTCGGTCGGCCCGGCGCTGGGCGGATTGCTGATTTCCATTTGGGACGTATCGTTCGCCTTCGCTTTCAATGCGATAAGCTACATCGGCCTGATCGGCGTGCTGCTGTGGTGGAAGCCGCCGCCGCGCCAGATCGAGCGCCGCCCGATCCTGCCCGCCGTGGGCGTCGGCATCCGTTACTGCGCCACCAACCCGCAGCTACGCCGCATTCTGGCGCGCTGCTTCGCGCTCGGGTTCAGCCTTGCCGCCTACCAGTCGCTGCTGCCGACCGTGGTGAACGGCCCGATCCATGGCGATGAGCTGGACTACGGGTTGATGCTCGGCCTGTTCGGCATCGGCTCGATCACCGCCGCCCCGCTGACCGGGCCGATCCGCCGCAGGATCGGGCTCGAGGGCATTCTCGCGATGGGCGCGGCGATGTTCGTGTTCTCGCTGTCGCTGATCGCCGAGGTGGACCGCATCGCCTACGCCCTGCCCGCCGCCTTCGTATCGGGCATGGCCTGGGTGATGATCCTCACCACGCTGAATACGGCAGTGCAGCTGCGTTCCCCGGACGCGATCCTCGGCCGCTGCCTGTCGATATACCAGGCGGTGACCTTCGGCGGCATGGCGCTGGGATCGTGGACCTGGGGCATGCTGGCCGACTGGAAGGACCTGCCCTTCGCGCTGCATGCCGGATCGATCTTCCTGATCGTCTCCTTCGTGGCCTTACGCATCCTTGCCCCGCTGCCCAAGCCGGGCGAGGGAATCATCAAGCAGGCCTGATGATTCCGGCAAGCTCCACGGGCGCAACTTAATCCTTATTACACCAAGTTGCGCCAGAACCGGCCCTCTACAGGGGCGAGTCGGGATTCGACATGGACAGTTTGCACGGCGAGTTTTCGGGTGAAGGCGATTCCGAAGGGGAAGACGTCACCGTCGCTGCGCCGGTCGCCAAGCCGGGCAACGACGAGCGCCGCATGCAGGTGCGCGCCTACAATTTCTGGGCAAGCCTGCTGGGCGAGAAGACCTTCCCCGACATCGCCGACCTCGATCCCGCCAACTTGCCCGATTTCGGCCCGCGCAGCGTCCTGCTCGACTTCACGGACGGGATCGAAGATCCCGCCATCGCCTATGTCGGCGCGATGCTGGTGCAGGAGTGCGACGCGCAAGGGACGATCCGTCGCCTTGCCGATGTGCCCAGCGGCTCGCTGCTCTCCCGCATCACCGACCACTACATGCAGATCCTCGCCAATGAGGCGCCGATCGGGTTCGAGGCCGAGTACGTCAACCCGCAGGGCATGACGGTGCTCTATCGCGGCATCCTGATGCCCTTTTCGCGCGACGGGCAGCGGATCGACTACATCTACGGCGTGATCAACTGGAAGGAGAGCGCCGAGCCGCTGCCTCCCCGTCGCCAGCCGGGCGAGGCCGACGACGGCATGGACGGGCGCCCGGCCATGCTGCGCGCGCCCGAACCGCTGACCGACTGGGCGGACGGGCCTGCGGATTTCGGCAGTGGCGACTTCTCGCTTCCCGCGATCGACGCCTATACCCCGATGGAACTGCCGAGCCCCGGCTTCTCCTTCGAGGCCGAGCCGACCTCCTTCGTCGATCACGCAATGGGCCTCGCCGACTGGCTCGCCTCCGCGCGCGAACTGGCGCTGCTGGCCCGGCGCAGCGAGGAGCGCTCGCATCAGGCGCTCTACGACGCGATCGGCCGCGCCCACGACTTCGCGCTGGCGGCGCAGGACGCCCCGGAAGACCTCGCCGAACTGATCGAGGACGCAGGGCTGAAAGCGCAGGAACGCGCGCCGCTGTTGCCGCTGGTCAAGCTCGTCTTCGGTGCCGACTACGACAAGACCCGCCTGACCGAGTTCGCCACCGTCATCGCTCATGCCGGACGGATCGGCCTTGCGGTCGGCGCGCTCTCCGCGCATCTCGCGGCGACGCCCGGCGGCGTGAAGGCGCTGGTCCGCGAGGAACGCCGCCTGCGCCGCGAGGAAGCCGGCACGGTGCCCGCGAATGCCCGTGAATGCCTCGCCAGCGAACTGCGCGCGATCGAGGCACGCCCGCTGGCAGAACTCGATGCCACAGGCGAGGAATTCACCGTGCTCGTCGCACGGCGGCTGCCGGGTGGCGAGGTCGTGCTGGTCGGCGAAGTCAGCGACGACGAAACGCTGCTGCAGCGTGCGGCGCGGCGGCTGCTGGGCTGAGGTTCAGGCGCCCACCCCGTCCGGCTAGGCAGCAAGCTGCCAAGCCTCCCGGCCCTCCCGCATGCGGGAGGGCATGACCTTTCTTCCCCCCTCCCGCTTGCGGGAGGGGTCGGGGGTGGGCCTCCTTGCCTCACCTCTCACCCATCACCCTCGACACCTCCACCCCAACCGTGCATGCATGCGGCTTCATCGCCGGTTAAGCCCCCGGGGTCCCCAAGAGAGCCGATGCCCAAGCTGCGACTACCTGCCCTGCTGTTCGCGATTCCCGCGCTGCTCGGGGCCTGCGCCGCTCCCGCTTCGGCCCAGTCGATCCTGCGCGATGCCGAAACCGAAGCGCTGCTGCGCGACATGGCCGCGCCGCTGGTCAAGGCCACGGGCCTGAGGCCCGGCGACGTCGACATCGTCCTCGTCAACGACTCCTCGGTCAACGCCTTCGTCGCGGGCGGGCAGGCGGTCTACGTCAATTCCGGGCTCATCGACGAGGCGGACACCGCCGCCGAAGTGCAGGGCGTCGTCGCGCACGAACTCGGCCACGTGACCGGCGGCCATGCGGTGCTCAACATGGGCGGCAAGGGCGCGACCAATATCTCGCTGCTCTCGCTCCTGCTCGGCGCGGCGGCGGCGGCTGCGGGCGGCGGCGAGGCGGCGATGGGCGTCATCATGGCCGGGCAGCAGGCGGCGATGGGCAAGTATCTCGCCTATAACCGCTCGCAGGAAGCCTCGGCCGACGCGGCCGGCGCGCAGTATCTGTCGAAGGCCGGGATCAGCGGGCGCGGCTCCATCGCCTTCTTCGAGAAGCTCCAGAACATGGAGTTCCGCTACGGCTACCGCCCCAAGGACGGGGACGAGTTCTACTCCAGCCACCCCCTGACCGGCGACCGCATCGCCACGCTCAAGGACACCTACGAGAAGGACGCCGCCTGGGAAAAGCCGGACGACGCGGCGATCCAGAAACGCTTCCTGCGTGCCAAGGCCAAGCTCTTCGGCTTCCTTGCCGAGCCTTATCAGGTCCTGCGCAAGTACCCGATGACCGACAACTCGGTCCCCGCCCGCTATGCCCGCGCCTATGCCTTCCACCGCGAATCGAAATTCGCCGAGGCCCGCGCCGAGACCGAGGCGCTGATCGCCACCGATCCGAACGATCCCTATTTCCTGGAGCTCGACGGCCAGATCCTGCTGGAAGCGGGCAAGCCTGCCGAAGCGCTGCCGATGCTGCGCAAGGCCAACGCGATTTCCGGCAACACGCCGCTGATCGCCACCCTCTTCGGCCACGCGCTGATGGCGACCGAGGACCCGGCGAACTACAAGGAAGCGCAGGAAGTCCTCAAGACCGCCGCCGCGCGCGACCGGGAGAACCCCTTCACCTGGTATCAGCTGGGCATGATCTACGCCGCCAACGGCGACATGCCCCGCGCCTACCTCGCCAGCGCCGAGCAGCAGGTGCTCTCCGGCCGCATGGAGGAAGCCCTGCGCAGCGCCCAGGCGGCAGAGGCGGGGCTGGCGCAAGGCTCACCGGACTGGATCCGCGCGCAGGACATCGAGATGCAGGCGCGTGCCGAACTGGAACGCGACAAGAAGCGGCGCTAAAGCGTCCGCAAAACGCCAATCAAGACAGGTATTTATCAACGTCATGAGTACAGCCGGCAAGTTCGCAATGGGGATCGTGGGACTGGCCGTCGTCGGCGGCGCAGGCTGGTACGGCGGCCGCATCGCCGTGCAGCACGTGGTCCACGACTACATCCTCGAAAACCCTGAGATACTGCCGCAGGCGATGGACGAACTGCGCCGCCGCGAAGCCGCCAAGGCGCTCGGCGGGGTCCGTCAGGCGGTGGAGACGCCGTTCCCCGGCGCCGTGCTCGGCAATCCGAACGGCAAGGTCACGCTGGTCGAGTTCTCCGACTATGCCTGCGGTTACTGCCGCCAGAGCCTGCCCGACGTCGCCCAGCTGATCGCGAAGAACCCCGACTTGCGCATCGTCGTGCGCGAACTGCCGATCATCAGCCCGCACAGCCCGGATGCCGCCAAGATGGCCCTGGCCGCCGCCGAGCAAGGCAAGTACGCCCAGTTCCACGACGCCATGTACAAGGCCGGGCAGGTCGATGCCCCCACCATCGAGGCAGTCGCCAAGTCCATCGGCCTCGACATGGACCGCGCCCGCCGCATCGCCGCCAGCCCGACGGTGGAGGCCGAGCTTGGCCGCAGCATGGAAATGGCCCAGCGCCTCGGCTTCTCCGGCACCCCCAGCTGGATCGCGGGCGACAAGCTCATTCCCGGCGCGGTCGGCTTCGACCAGTTGTCGGAAGCCGTGAAGGCCGCACGTGGCGCATGATTTGAAACCTTTGCAAGATCGTCTAGGTTTGTCCGCATGAGCGTCCTGCCTATCCAGCCCATTCCCTTCTTCGCCGACAAGGACCGCGCGTTCTGGCGCCTGCAGTTCATCGGCTGGGGCGGCGCCATGGTGCTGCGCACGATGTCGACGCTGGCGAACAACCAGTCCTCGGCCTCGCTTGTCCTGGTCGTCATCGCCACGATCACGGGCTTCTCCGTCTCGCTGGTGCTCTCAGTGATCTATCGCGCGCTGATCAAGCGCCGGCCGATCGTCACCTGGGGCCTGACCGCGCTGATGCTGCCGGTCGCGGTGGCGCTGCACGCGTTCATAGACGCCTGGGTCATCTCGCTCTGGCGCGGCGAGGGGGACAGCTTCGCGCAGCTGTTCCTCGGCGTCTTCTACTTCGACGCGACGCTGCTGGGTGCGTGGACCGCCCTCTACTACATGGTGAACTTCTACCTGCAGGTGGAGGAGCAGAACGACCAGCTGATCCGGCTGGAGACCCAGGCCACCAGTGCCCAGCTGGCGATGCTGCGCTACCAGCTCAACCCGCACTTCCTGTTCAACACGCTGAACTCGATCTCGACGCTGGTGCTGCTGAAACAGACAGAGCCCGCCAACGCGATGCTCAGCCGCCTGTCCTCGTTCCTGCGCTATACGCTCATCAACAAGCCCTCCGCGCGCGTCACCGTGGAGCAGGAGGTCGAGACCCTCCAGCTCTACCTCGACATCGAGCGCATGCGCTTCGAGGAACGGCTGCGCACCACCTTCACCATCGATCCCGCCACCGAAGCCGGGTTGCTGCCCTCGCTGCTGCTCCAGCCGTTGGTCGAGAACGCCATCAAGTACGCCGTCAGCCAGCAGGAAGCCGGGGCCGAGATCACCGTCGCCACGCAACTCATCGGGCCGATGCTTCGCATCACCGTCTCGGACACCGGGCCGGGCTTGCAAAGTCCCACGACCGACAACAGGCTATCGGGCATGACCTACGATGGAGGGGAGCCGGTTTCCACCGGCGTGGGATTGTCCAACATCCGCGACCGCCTGTCGCAGGCCTATGGCGAGAACCACCGCTTCGAAACGATCGAACCGCTGGAAGGCGGCTTCGCAGTCGTGATAGAACTCCCTTTCGAGCGCCGCGAAACCACCGAGGACATGTCCGAACCCGCGCGTCAGCCCGTTCAGATGGCGCGATGAAACAATCCTGCCCCGTGCGCGTTAGCCGCACCGGAGACACATACCTATGACCATTCGCACGATTCTCGTCGACGATGAGAAACTCGCAATTCAGGGCCTGCAACTGCGGCTCGAAAAGTACCCCGACGTCGAGATCATCGACACTTGCGCGAACGGGCGCGAGGCGATCCGCAAGATCAAGACGGAAAAGCCCGACCTCGTCTTCCTCGACATCCAGATGCCCGGCTTCGACGGCTTTTCCGTCGTCAAGGGCGTGATGGAGATCGAACCGCCGCTGTTCGTCTTCGTCACCGCCTACCAGGAACACGCCGTCCGCGCCTTCGAGGCAAACGCGGTGAACTACCTGATGAAGCCGGTGGACGAGAGCAAGCTGGACGACACCCTCGCCCGCGTGCGCCAGCGCCTGTCCGAGAAGCGCAGTTCCGAAGAAGCGGAGAAGCTCAAGACGGTCCTCGCCGAAGTCGCCCCCGACGCGGTGGATCACATGCCCGAGGAGACGGACCCGAACTCGGACCGCTACGAAAAGCTCATCAATATCAAGGACCGCGGCCAGATTTTCCGGATCGACGTCGACTCGATCGAGCACATCGAGGCTGCCGGCGACTACATGTGCATCCGCACCGCCGACAACTCGCTGATCCTGCGCGAGACGATGAAGGACCTCGAACGCCGCCTCGACCCGCGCGTGTTCCAGCGCGTGCATCGTTCGACGATCGTGAACCTCAATCAGGTGCGTCAGGTGAAGCCGCATACGAACGGCGAATGCTTCCTCGTGCTCGATTCGGGCGCGCAGGTGAAGGTTTCGCGTTCATATCGGGACGTGATCGCGCGGTTCGTTCACTAAGAATTGTGAAGGGTAGAAGCAGGGGAGCATAGCCCCCCTGCACCCCCAGTACCGTCGTCGTCGTGCGCGCCGCTTCGTGGGGTGCTGACCTCAACCTTCGTCATTGCGAGCGTAGCGAAGCAATCCAGGGCGGCCTTCAACTGCTCTGGATTGCTTCGCTACGCTCGCAATGACGAAATGAGTTGGAGGCGCCGCAGGCTATGTGATCTCCCATCCATCACCCCAGACGCCGCTGCACGCGCGACGACGACAGTTCCGGGGTCTGGGGCAATGGCCCCAGGACTTCGCCCTTTTCTTCACTCGACAACCCGCAGATAAAGCGCAAATAACCCGGCCATGACCCAGTTCTCGCTTCCGGCTTTCGACCTCACCGCATTCGTCACCGCCACTTTGGCCGAAGACCTTGGCGAAGGTCTTCCCGGCGGCGGCCGTGACGTCACTTCGGAAAGCGTGATCGACGCCGACGCGAGGTTCTCCGGCGTTATGGATTCGCGCGATCCGATCACCGTCGCGGGCCTGCCGATCGCGGCGGCGTTCTTCCGCCAGCTCGACCCGGCGATGGAGATCGAGATTCTCATCGAGGAAGGCGCGCAGGTCGCTCCCGGAACGCAGCTGATGCGCCTAACCGGCAATGCCCGCGCCATGCTGACGGGGGAGCGCAGCGCCCTCAACACCGTGCAGCACCTGTCGGGCATCGCCACGATGACCCGCGAGTACGTGGACGCCATGGCCGGGCACGCGACCCTGCTCGACACCCGCAAGACGATCCCCGGCCTGCGCCATTTGGAGAAGTACGCAACCCGCATGGGCGGCGCGCAGAACCACCGCATGGGCCTGTGGGACGCGGCGATGATCAAGGACAATCACGTCCTTGTCGCCGGCGGTGTCGGCCCGGCGGTGGTCCGGGCGAAGGCGGCGGGCGTGGCGCAGATCATCTGCGAGGTCGATCACCTCGACCAGATCGAACCGGCCATCGCGGCGGGCGCCCATCACCTGCTGCTCGACAACATGAAACCGGACGTGCTGCGCGAGGCCGTCGCGGTGGTAGCGGGCCGGGTGCCGACCGAGGCTTCGGGCGGCGTCAACCTGGGGACCATCGGCGCCATCGCCGCCAGCGGCGTCACGTACGTCTCGGTGGGGCGCCTGACGCAGAGCGCCCCGGCCGCCGACATCGGGCTGGACTTCACGCCGCTGTGAGGCTGGCCGCCGCTATCATAGCGGCTTTGGCCGTGCTTCCGGCTCCGGCGCTGGCACAGGCCTACCAATGCTCCGTCCCGCGCCAGATCGCGCCGGTAAGGCCACTGACACCCGACGGCCCGGTACGGCGCACGGCGATCGCGGGCTACACGCTGTCCGCCAGTTGGTCCCCCGACTACTGCAAGACCAGCGGCGATACCCGCTCGATGCAGTGTAACCGCGCCAGTGGCCGCTTCGGCTTCATCCTGCATGGCCTGTGGCCCGAAGCGGCGCGTGGCCCCTCGCCGCAGTGGTGCGGCGCGCAGACCGTGCCCTCGCCGCAGGTCCTGCGCGAGAACCTGTGCATGACCCCCTCGCCCGGCCTGCTCGCGCATGAGTGGGCCAAGCACGGCAGTTGCATGGTCGCCAGCCCGCAGAAGTATTTCCGCGTCAGTGCGATCCTGTGGCGCTCGATCCACTGGCCCGACGCCGATCGCCTTTCCCGCAAGCGCGACCTCACGGTGGGCGATCTGCGCGAGGAATTCGTCGCGGCGAATCGGGGCTGGCCGCGCGAGGCGGTGGGGGTGCAGATCAGCCGCACCGGATGGCTGCGCGAAGTGCAGCTTTGCTACGGCAAGGACTTCCGCCCTGCGCGGTGCGAGGCGCGCCAGTTTGGCCCGAGCGATTCGACACCGCTGAAGATCTGGCGCGGGTTATAATCGTCGTCCCGGACGACGTTATCGTTTGGCCCGGAAGAACCCGCGCAGCATCTCCGCCGCCTGCGCCTCGCCGATCCCCGCATAGACCTCGGGCCGGTGCAGGCACTGCGGGTGCTCGAAGACCCGTGCGCCATGCTCCACCGCGCCACCCTTGGGATCGGAGGCCGCGTAATAGACCCGGGCGATTCGCGCATGGGCAATGGCGCCTGCGCACATCGCGCAGGGCTCCAGCGTCACCCATAGCTCGCACCCTTCCAGCCGTTCGTTACCGAGAAGCCTGGCAGCCGCGCGAATCGCCTCGATCTCGGCGTGGCTGGTGGGGTCGTGACGTTCGCGCGGGGCGTTGCGGCCGGTGGCGATTACACGGCCATCCTTGACGATCACCGCGCCGATGGGCACTTCGCCGGAATCGGCGGCGGCCTGCGCCTCCTGCAGGGCAAGCGCCATGGGTTCGGGAAGAGGCCAGCGAGTCATTCGTCCGCGCTAGCCCTTCAAAAACCTGTGTGCAACTTGACCTTGGGTGGGGGAATCGGTAAGGGCGCGCCTTCCCGTACTTAACGGCAAGCAATTTTCGAGCGAGAAAGACTATGTCCCGCATCTGCGAACTGACTGGCAAGGGCCGCCAGGTTGGCTGCAACGTCAGCCACGCGAACAACAAGACCAAGCGCGTCTTCCTGCCCAACCTCCAGAACGTCACCCTGATGTCGGAAGGTCTGGACCGCAGCTTCAAGTTCCGCGTCTCGACGCACGGCCTGCGTTCGGTCGAGCACAACGGTGGCCTCGACAACTGGCTGCTGAAGACCTCGGACGCCAAGCTGTCGCCGCGCGCCGCCAAGGTGAAGCGCGACCTCAAGAAGACCCAGGCCGCCTGATTGCCTGCTCCTCCTGACGGGGGAGCGCATCGGGAATACGGGTTTTGAAAAGCGTGCGAAGCATCAGCTTCGCGCGCTTTTTCGCGTTCGCTTTGTCCCTGTTATTTCGGCCAGGGCAACTGCTTCGGATCGACCGTCAGCTTCCACAGCAAGGTGCGCTGCAGCACTCGCATCGCGTTGTCGTCCGACATCAGCCATACGGTAATGCGTCCATTCGGTTGTGGCACGGCAGCGATCGCCTCGAAATTGTCGACCGGAAGCACGGAAGCCAGCGAGGCTAGCGGCGCCGAGTGCCAAACCTTGCCCGGCCTCATCCGCGCGGTATCGGCGATTACGATCCGCCCTACGAATCGCATCGGCAGCGGCCAGAGCAAGCGCCGCATGAGGATGAGCGCGCGCCCGTCAGGCAATACCGCCATGTCCACGACCGAAAAATTGTCCGGCCCATCGAAGCGGAACCGCTGGGGATGCGGATGGCTGATGGGATCACCCGAGAATATCAGCGCATCGTGCAGACGCGACTCCCTCCAGGACGGTGTAACCTCGCGTATCGTTACGAAGCGGCCGTCCGACAGGCGCGCCAGCGCTTCGGGGCCGGTATTGACGCCCCAGCCGCTCATGGCCCGGGGCGTGACTTCCCCGGTCGCCCTGAACTTGCCGTCTACCTTCACAATCGAGTTCCGGCCCTCAAGACCTAGCCAGTAGCCGCCCGAAGCGGGATCCCGAGTCGCCGACTCGACGTCGCGTGCTGCCTTGGTCGCCGCCTCGCGTTCGAAGCGCACCCAATTGGGTCGTGGCGGCAGGCCCGGAACGCCGGGAGGCGCAAAGCGCAGGATATCGCCCGAATCGTTGAACGCCGTCAGTCTGCCGTCGGGCTCCGGCACCAGCGCGGAATAGCCGAACACCATCGTGTGCCTCGACTTGATCTGCCACGCTCCCTCCAACCTGAACGGTCCAAGATACTCGGCCAGCTTTCGTCGATCGGGCAGGTCTTCCGGCACGACGGCATCGATGACCGGCAGGTCCTTGGCCGGCTCATGGCGAGGCGACCGCCCCCACGTCATCCAGAGCAGCGGAGAAACGGCGAGGAGAAGAGCAATGCTGCGGCGCACAAGCGCTGAATAGGGAGCCTTGCCCGATTGGCAACCCCGCTTGGCGCAAAGTCAGTTGGCGGGAAGGAAAAGCAGCGGATCGAGCCGCGCGTCATTCCATTTGATCGACCAGTGCAGATGCGGCCCGGTGGCTCGCCCGGTCATACCGATGCGGCCGATGACCTGCCCCTGCCGCACGTGCTCGCCTTCCCTCACGAGAATTTGCGAGCAGTGCAGGAATGCGCTGTTGAGACCCATGCCGTGGTCGAGCATCAGCAGGTTGCCTTCCAGCGTGAAGGGTTTCTCCGCCGCGAGGATGACCACGCCGTCAGCCGGAGCGACGAAGGTGGCGCCGCTGCCGCCGGGTGCGAGGTCCAGCCCGGAATGGTAGGCGCCCGGCTCGCCGCGATAGATGCGCTGTGAGCCGAAGCGGCCGGAAATGCGCGCCTTGATCGGCCAGACGAAGCGTTGCCGCCAGCCTTGCGCATCGGTCGTAAGGATGCGCGCCGCCTCGATCCGCGCAAGCTCGGGGCGACGCAGCGCCATGAACGCCTCGGACGGGCCGCCGGGCTTGCGGGGGATATCGACGTTCTCGATCTGCCACGCGCGCGGCGTGACGGAGAGACGCTGCTCACCGAGCGTGCCGTTGGAATAGGATATGCGCAGCACCGCCTGCGCCCCGGCATCGCGGTCGAAGGCGACGAACCATCCGCCATCAGGCGCCACCTTCACTGGATTGCCATCCAGCGAGAGCGAGCGCACTCCACCGGGCAAAGTCCCGCGCAGCCAGCCGCCTTGCGTCAACTCGCCAACGAAAGGGAGCGTCACGGGTCGCGGCGGTGCGGCCGGGGCCACCGGGGCGACGGGTTGCGCGGCGCGCAGGGCCACAAGCGGCAGCGACACGGCCGCAGCGGCCGCGATCACCGCCAGCGATACGAGCCCCTTCACGCGGCGCGTCATGGTGGCGGGCTCAGACCTGTCCGAGGAGACGTTTCGTCGCGATCTCGGCGGTCGCGTAGGCTTCCTGGCGCTCGACACTCCAGTAGCGGAGGGTCTCGAGCGAAATCTGCTCGCCGGTCACGGCGCACGCGACGTAGTGGCCCGGGCTGAGCACGCGAAAGCCGTTCGGGCCGTAAGCGAGCTTGGCGGGGCGGTCTGCGGAGGACATCAACATGGCCATGATCCTAGCAGAGCCGCCGCCTCAGAACAAATCACCCTGTCGCGACAAGCCCGAAGACTGTCGCGGGGCCGGGGCCGGTCGCGCGGGCTTGACGGGCGCAGTGACGGAAGGAGCGCCGTCGCCCGTCGTGACCGGCAGTTCGCCGTCGCGGAACTCGATCACCAGATTGCCTTCGCGCTCCGCCGCCTCGCGCGTTGTCAGCGCGGCCCCGGAGGGCGACTTCACCAGCGCATAACCGCGCTGGAGGGGCAGGCGCGGGTCAAGCTGCGGCAGCACCCGGTTGACCGGGGCGAGCGCGTCGCGCGCCAGCGCCCAGCGTCGTTCCAGCAGGCGCGGCGTCAAACCGATGCGCACCAGCCGCTCGTCGCAGACCTGCACGCGGTGCCGCAGCAGCGGCAGCGACAGACGGCCCGCGACCTGTTGCAGCGCACGGCCTTTGGTGGTGGCCCGGTCCTGCAGGCCCCGGCGCAGGCGTTCGGAGAGTTCGTCCAGCTTCTGGGCCTTGGCGGCGAGGATCGCCTCGGGCTTGGGCAGGCGCTGGACGCGCGCCTCCAGCCGCTCGCGGCCGAGCGCGACGGGGCGCAGCGCGCAGCGGCGCATCCGCAAGCCCATCTCATCGATCTGGTTCACCAGCTCGGCACGCACCGGCACCGCCATCTCGGCTGCGGCAGTGGGCGTCGGCGCGCGGCGGTCGGCGGCATGGTCGCACAAAGTCGTGTCGGTCTCGTGCCCGACCGCTGAGATCACGGGGATCGTCGAATCGGCGACGGCGCGCACGACGATCTCCTCGTTGAAGCTCCACAAGTCCTCGATCGAACCACCGCCGCGCGCGACGATGACGAGGTCGGGGCGGGGAACCGACCCGCCGGGCTGGATGGCCGAGAAGCCGCGCACCGCATTCGCCACTTGCGCCGCCGCGCCCTCGCCCTGCACCAGCACCGGCCAGACCAGCACCCGGCTGGGGAAGCGGTCGGCAAGGCGGTGGAGGATGTCGCGGATCACCGCGCCGGTGGGCGAGGTCACCACGCCGATGACTTGCGGCAGGTAGGGCAGCGCGCGCTTGCGCTCGGGTGCGAACAGGCCCTCGGCGGCGAGGCGGGCGCGCAGTTTTTCGAGCAGCGCCAGCAGCGCGCCTTCGCCCGCGATCTCCATCGTCTCGATGACGATCTGGTACTTCGAGCGGCCGGGATAGGTCGTCAGCTTGCCGGTGGCGATGACCTCGACGCCGTCCTCGGGGCGGAAGGCAAGGCGCTGGGCGCCGCCTTTCCACATCACCCCGTCGATCACCGCTTTGTCGTCCTTGAGCGCGCAGTAAAGGTGCCCGGAGGCCGCGCGCTTCACGCCCGACAGTTCGCCGCGCAGGCGCACGAAGCCGAAGCGGTCCTCCACCGTGCGCTTGAGGAGATTCGAAATCTCGCTGATCGAGAGCGGCGCGGCGTTGTCCCCGGCCGACTCCTTCGCTACCAGCCCCCCCGAACGACCGTCGTTGTAATCATCGTCGTAGAATTGATCGGAAGGCACGGGAAATGAACATCCTGCTACTGGGCTCGGGCGGCCGCGAACATGCGCTGGCCTGGAAGCTGGCGCAATCCCCGCGCTGCGATACCCTGTGGGCCGCCCCCGGCAACCCCGGCATTTCGAACCTCGCGACGTGCATCGACCTCGACGCGACCGACCACGCCGCCGTGCTGGCCTTCTGCGAGGCGAACGTCATCGGCCTCGTCGTCATCGGCCCCGAGGCGCCGCTGGTGGACGGCCTTGCCGACTCGCTGCGGGGTGAGGGCTTCGCGGTGTTCGGCCCCAGCAAGGCAGCGGCGCAGCTCGAAGGCTCCAAGGGCTTTACCAAGGACTTGTGCGCCCGCGCCAATATCCCGACCGGCGGCTACGAGCGCGTCTCCAGCGAAGCGGCCGCAATGGCCGCACTGGCGAAGTTCGGCGCCCCCGTCGTCATCAAGGCCGATGGTCTTGCCGCCGGCAAGGGCGTCACCGTGGCGATGACCATGGACGAGGCCGAAGCCGCGTTACGCGACATCTTCGCCGGGCGCTTCGGTGAAGCAGGCGCGGAAGCGGTGATCGAGGAATTCCTCGAGGGCGAGGAAGCCAGCTTCTTCGCGCTGACCGACGGCTCCACCATCGTCCCCTTCGCCTCGGCGCAGGACCACAAGCGCGTCGGCGACGGCGATACCGGCCCCAACACCGGCGGCATGGGCGCCTACAGCCCGGCCAAGGTGCTCACCCCCGAACTGCAGGCCGAGGCGATGACGAAGATCATCGCGCCGACCGTGCGCACCCTCGCCAACGAGGGCATGCCCTATTCCGGCGTCCTGTTCCTCGGCCTGATGCTGACCGCCAAGGGGCCGCAGCTGATCGAGTACAACTGCCGCTTCGGCGACCCGGAATGCCAGGTCATCATGATGCGGCTCGAATCGGACCTCGTCGAACTGCTCCACGCCTGCGCCGAGAACCGCCTTGCCGCGATCGAGCCGCCGCGCTTCTCCGACGACGTCGCGCTGACGGTGGTGATGGCCGCCGACGGCTATCCCGGCACCCCGGCCAAGGGCGGCGCGATCCGCAACGTGGCCGAAGCCGAGGCGGAGGGCGCCAAAGTCTTCCACGCGGGCACCGCGCTGAAGGACGGCGAACTAGTCGCCAGCGGCGGGCGCGTGCTGGCAGTCACCGCCCGTGCGGGCAGCGTGACCGAGGCGCAGGCCAAGGCGTATGCTGCCGTCGATGTCATCGACTTCTCCACCGGCTTCACCCGCCGCGACATCGGCTGGCGCGAAGTGGCGCGCGAAAAGAGCCATGCTTAAGCACGCCGACCCGATCCTGAAGCTGTGCCTCGCGCTCGGCGCCCTGATGGGCGGGGCGGGCGTGGGGTATTACTATGGCATCTACCTGCCCGCGCAGGACATCCACCAGCAGACGCTCGCGATGGCGGAGAAGCAGTCCAGGGCCGCCGAGCAATCGCGCGCGCTGGCCGAACGCGCCCGGCGTGAACAGGAGGCGCAGGCAGCCTACGGACAGTGCACCGATTCCTCCGAAAGTGCCTATCGTCAGCGCTGGACGCAGGCGTGCCAGGCGATGCACGACGCCGACCAGGCCGCCTTCGACGACTGCGCCGACGACCTGTTCAGCACCCGCAGCGGCTGCCTCGCCAAGCACCCGATCCGCCCGGCGCAGGACTGCGCGCTGCCTTCGCAGGCGGCGCAGTCGCTGTCAGCGGCGCGGGATCAGAGGAAGGCGCAGTGCGCAGCGCAATTGCAGAGCGCGCAGCGGGGCGGGCAATAAAACGTCGTCCCAGCGAATGCTGGGTCCGCTGGTCGTGAACAGCCTTGCCATCGTCAAGGCGCCTCGGCGATGGCGCTAGCCTAAAGACAGCCACCGGTCCCGGATCAAGTCCGGGACGACGGTTCCACCTCGCCGTCCACCAGCAGCTTGACCACCATCGCCAGCCGCTTGGCATCCTCGCGCGCCAGATGTTCCTTGGGCAGCAGGCGCTTCGCCTCTTCCAGCGCGGCGACCACCTGCGGGCGCGAATAGCCGCCGTCCTTGAGGAACTCGCCGAGGTAGTGCACCGGAAACGGCAGCTTCGCCCCCACCGCCTGACACAGCACTTCGAGCCAGAATTCGTCGAGATCGGCGTCCGCATAGACCGGGCACCCGGCCACGAACTCGGTCATTTCCGCCAGAACCTGCGCGGGTGGCAGGCCCTCGTCGTCGAGCATCTGCCGGGTGATGCCGTGAAGCTGTTCCGCCTCGTCCGACCAGTCCCAGTAGCGCCAGACCTCGGCAGGTTTGATGAGCCAGGCCCGGTTCGAGCCGTCGATCCGCGCCACCGCGACTTCGATGGGATAGGACTGCCCATATTCGGGCAGGCAGCTCGCTTCGAAGTCGATCAGCGCGGGACAGCTCAAACCGGGTCTCTCCTTACATACGTGCAGCGACGAAGTCCGCGAGGTCACACTCAGGACGCGCGCCGTAGTGCGAGATGATCTCGCTCGCGCAGATTGCGCCCATCTTGAGGCTTTCCTCAAGCCCCTTGCCGCGCACGTGGCCGTAGAGGAAGCCCGCCGCGAACAGATCGCCGGCGCCGGTGGTGTCGACCACGCGCTCGATCGGCTGCGCGGCAACTTCGGCACGCTCGCCGCCCGAGAGCGCCACGGCGCCCTCGGCGCCCTTGGTGACGACCAGCACCGCAACCTTGGCCGCCAGCATCGCGATGCCGTCCTCGAACGAAGACAGGCCGGTCAGCGTCGCCAGCTCGGTCTCGTTGCAGAAGAGGAGGTCGATCAGGCCATCGTCGATCAGCGACAGGAAATCGCCGCGGTGCATATCGATGATGAACGATTCCGACGGCGTGAAGGCGATCTTGCGGCCGGCGGCGCGCGCCGCCGCGATCGCCTTGCGCATCGCCGCGCGCGGCTCGACCGGGTCCCACAGGTAGCCTTCGAGGTAGAGCACGGCCGCCTCGGCGATCGTCGCGTCGGCCACCATGTCGGCGGACAGCAGGTGCGAGGCGCCGAGGAAGGTGTTCATCGTGCGCTGGCCATCGGCGGTGACGAAGATCAGGCAACGCGCGGTCGGCGTCTCGCCGGCGCGGGCGGGAACGTCGAACTCGATGCCGCCGGCGCGGATGTCATGGGTGAAGACCTCGCCCAGCTGATCGTCCGCGACCTGGCCGATGAAGCCGCACTTGGCGCCCAGCGCGGCGAGGCCCGCCAGCGTGTTGGCGGCCGACCCGCCCGAGACTTCGCGGGCCGGGCCCATCGCGTCATAGAGGGTGCGGGCCTGATCGCCGTCGATCAGCTGCATGCCGCCGCGCACCAGGCCGAGTTCCTCGATCTGCGCGTCCGAGCAGTTGCCGATGACGTCGATGATGGCGTTGCCGATGGCGATGACGTCCAGACGGGGTTGCGTCATGGGGTGGGTAAGTCCTTCAGTGGAGGCCGGAAACAGGTCCGGGAATTTCGATTGCCCGAGCGACTAGCGCGCGGCCGGATGCGCTGCAAGGTGACGCAGGTTTACACGGTTGACACGGTCCAGAGGGAAAAGGTGTCACCTTGCGGCGATTTTGAGCCATTTCGGGCCCGAAAGTGTCACCTTGTAAGCCCTGATGTGTCACCTTGTGCCGCAAAGGTGTCACCTTGTGCAGGCGATGTGTCACCTTGCAGGCGCAAAGTGTAACCTTGCGCGCGGCGCAAGTTGACAGGTCTGGGAAACGGGTGATCCGGAACATGGCACCAGAATACCCCGCCGCCGCGTCTGTAGGAAACCCGCCGTTCCCCGCAGGCGCATGGGCTTCGGGCGATGGCCCGTTGACTCGGCCGCGCCCTCGGGCGATGCCGCCTGCAATCATGAGCACTACGTCTTCCGGGAGAGTTCCCCTGCAGCCCCGCTTCCTTCTTCCGCTTGGTGCGGCTGCGCTGGCGCTTGCCCTGTCGGCCTGTTCATCGACCGGCGGCAACGTGGCGAGCACGCCCGCGCCGCCACCCGGCAAACGGATCAAGGGCGTCCCCGTCACCCGCCAGCCGACCCGCGCCGCACCGCGCGACGCCGCCGTGCAGATGGCGCCGGGCCTCGAAGGCGTGATCGGCGCCAACCAGGGCCAGCTCACCCGCATGTTCGGGGAGCCCCGCCTGGACGTGTGGGAAGGCGACGCGCGCAAGCTGCAGTTCACCGGCACCGCCTGCGTGCTCGACGTGTTCCTCTATCCCAGCACCAGCTCGAAGGAGCCGCACGCCACGTACGTGGAAACGCGGCGTTCCTCGGACGGGCAGAACGTGGACCGGGCCGCCTGCGTCGCGGCGCTGAGGGGCAAGTAAGGGCCGACGGGCAAAAAACGCCCATCGGCCCATGCCCGCTCAGAACAGCTTGTAGGCGGTCAGCTTGGCACGCTGCGCCGTCAGCAGCAGATTGCCCGGCGTGATCGCCAGACGGCCGCCGGTCGGCGCCGTCCAGACGATCTTGTGCCCGGCATCCTTGAGGTCGATCGCCCAGGTCTCATTCTCGGTCGAGACGAAGACATGGCTTCCGGTGGCCACGACATTGCCCGCGAACGTGTCCGAAGTGGGAATCGAAGTCGACCACTTGACCTCGCCCGTTGCCGCATTGATCGCGCTCAGCACGTGGGCATCGTCCCGCACGGCGTAGATCGTATCGCCGGCATAGGCGAAGGCCGTCGTGTACCGCGCGATCGAGCGCCACGATGTCGTCTCGGTATTCAGGTCCAGCGCGATCAGCTGGCTGGCCGTATAGAATGTCCGGTTCGCCGAATAGAGAAAGACCTTGCCGCCCGATCCCAGGACCGGCGCGCTGAACCAGTCGTAGCTCTGCTGCTGGTATCCGGAATCGGCGACGCTGCGCACGAGTACGCCGGTGCCCCGGTCGATGACGTCCAGCGCGCGGCCCGAATAGTAATAGACATAGTTGTCATCGACCGCCGGGCTTTCTCCCGCCCACACGCCGTAGCTCCCGAACGTCTCCCAGCGCTTGGCGCCGGACAAGGCATCGAAGCCGTAGACGACGTTGCCGTAGTACCCCGCCGACATGTAGACGGAGCCCGCCGAAGCGACCGGCTGGTTGAATGTCGACCATTGCGACGCGAAGTGCATCTGCTGCTTGAACGCGCCGGTAGCGAGGTCGAACACCCATTGCGGGTTCGTGCCGCTCGAACTCTCCATTGAGGTCACGTGCACCAGCCCGTCGGAGATCGCAGGCCCGCTGAGATAGCCGGAGGCGTAGATCTGCGAGCCCAGATCGTAGTTCCACTTCTCGGCGCCGTCCGCAGCATTGAGGCCGCGCACCGTGCCCCGATACTGCCAGGTCCCGCCGGTCGACGGCTCGACGGTCGTAATAGCCACCATGTCGGCCGTCGCGGCCGGGGCCTGGATCGACTGCCCCGCGTATTCCCAGGCCTTCACGAAGTCCGCGACCTTGTAATTCACCGGCACATAGCCGGTATGCGCACCGTTGCGCTGGAAGGTGCCCCACGCCTGCAGCGGCACGTCGAGGTTGACGGTGAAGGTCTGAGTAGAACCCGGATAGACGGTCCCGCATGTCGCATCGGTGCAGAGGCGGAAGGTCACCTCGGTAGAGGTCTTGCCGCCCGCCGGAAGATCGACGGTGGCGAACTTCACGGTGTAGCCCTGCCCCGCGGCGACCGGCGCACCATCGAGGGCGAAGCGCCGGTCGGAGAACTTCACGTCGGCCACGACATTGCCCGAAGACGATCCGGTGTAGCTGGCGCCGATCTCGAAATGGCCGGTCTGGCCTTCGGCGGAGCTGACGTTCAGCGTCGGGGCTGCCATCGTGACGTTCAACGTCGCCAGGGGCGGAGGGCCTCCGTTGCCATTGCCATCGTCACCGCCGCACGCACCCACCATGGCGGCCGCAGCAATCGCCGCGCCCCAGTACACGATCTTCATGAAATCCCCCGTCCGCCTGCGGGTTGCAGGCGGTCATCGGGTGCATCAGAAAATCCGAAAATACAAGGTAATGAACGAGTTGTAATAACAGGCGGGACAGACGCAAAAACCTCCCGTTCCTGTGCTCCTCACCCCACCCGGATCGGCGGCAGCACGTCCAGACCCGCATCGCCGGCCTCGTCGACCAGTCCTTCGGGGTCCGGGTGGATCAGGATCTCGGTGCCGGGAAATTCCGCCTTCAGCCGCGCTTCCAGCGCATCCATCACCTTATGCGCCTCGCGCACGGTCATGTTCGCGTCGACCCAGACGTGGAACTGCACGAAATCGCGGTTACCCGACGTGCGCGTGCGCAAGTCGTGGACGCCGGTGATGTCGGGATTGCGGGCGAGCACTTCGAGGAAGCGCTGCTTCTTTTCGGCAGGCCACTCGTGGTCCATCAGTTGGTCGAGCACCTCCTCGGACGCCTTCCAGGCGCCCCAGGCCAGCCACAGCGCGATGCCGAGGCCGAACAATGGGTCCGCGCCCGAAACGCCGAGGTACTGGTCGATCACCAGCGCCGCGATCACCGCGACGTTGAGCAGCAGGTCCGACTGGTAATGCACGCTGTCGGTCGCGATCGCGAGGCTGCCGGTCCGGCGGATCACATGGCGCTGCCAGGCGATCAGCGCGAACGTCACAACGATCGCCGCTAGCGAGACGCCGATGCCGGTGCCCGCCGCCTCGACCCTTGCGCCCGCGAAGAAATCCTCCACCGCGCGCGCGGCGATGCCCAGCGCCGAGATCGAGATCAGCACGATCTGGAACAGCGCCGCGATCGCTTCTGCCTTGCCATGACCGAAGCGGTGCTTGTCGTCGGGCGGGTGCGCGGCGATCCACACGCCCAGCAAGGTCGCCACGCTGGCGACAAGGTCGAGCGCGGTGTCGGCCAGGCTCCCCAGCATCGCGGTGGAGCCGGTGGACCATGCCGCCCAGCCCTTGATCGCGATCAGCAACGTTGCCGCGCCGATGCTGGCGAAGGCTGCGCTGCGGTTCAGAGCGCCCCAAGAGGCCGAGGCGTCGCTCACGGATAGAGCAGCGAACTGGCCCAGCCTTCCGGGCCGTGCGCGAAGCGGCGGCGCTCGTGGAGGCGATAGGGGCGGTCGTGCCAGAACTCCATCGCCTGCGGGCGCACGCGCCAGCCGCCCCAGTGCGCGGGACGCTCGACCTCGCCGCCCTCGAAGCGGGCACGCACGTCCTCATAACGAGCGAGGAAGGTTTCACGCGAATCGAGCGGGGCGGACTGGTCGGACGCCACGGCGCCCAGCTGCGAATCGCGGGCGCGCGAATGGAAATAGGCCTCGGCCTCGGCCTCGCTGACGGGCGAAAGGGTGCCTTCGATGCGGATCTGGCGGCGCAGGCTCTTCCAGTGGAACAGCAGCGCGACATGGGGGTTGGCGGCGATCTCCTGCCCCTTGCGGCTGTGGCCATTGGTGTAGAACACGAAGCCGGAGCTGTCGTAGCCCTTGAGCAGCACCATGCGCACCGAGGGCTGGCCGTCCGGCGTCGCGGTGGCGAGTGCCATTGCGTTGGAATCGTTGGGTTCCGTTTCGCGCGCTTCATCGTACCACTGCGTGAACAGCGCGAAGGGATCGCCATGCGGGATAACCTCGCGGGCGTCGGTTTCGGAAGGATGCGCTATGGTCACTGTGCGAATTCCTGCGTTTCGAGATGGGAACCCTTGCGCGGATGCCCGGTTGCACGGGAGATGGCCTTGATCGCGGACAAGTCTCCTGTGCGAACTAGGGAACGCAAACGTTCCGCGCAACCTGCGAGAGCGCTTGTCCAAACCCGCCACGCAACCTAGCTAGGGGCATCATGGCAGCAGATCCCTATACCACCCTTGGCGTGCCCCGCGGTGCGAGCGAAAAGGACATCAAGTCCGCCTACCGCAAGCTGGCGAAGGAACTCCACCCCGACACCAACAAGGACAACCCGGCGGCGGCCGCGCGCTTCAACGACGTGACGCGCGCCTACGACCTGCTGTCCGACAAGACCAAGCGCGCCCAGTTCGACCGGGGCGAGATCGACGCCGAGGGCAACCCGGCCAGCCCCTTCGGCGGCGGCTTCGGCGGAGGCGGCTATGGCGGCGGACCCGGCGGCCAGCGCGGCTTCGGCGGCGGTTTCGGCGCCGAGGAAGGGATCGACCTCGAAGACATCTTCGGCGGCATCTTCGGTGGCGGCGGCCGCGCCGGGATGGGCGGCATGGGAGGCGGCCGGGGCCGCGCCGCGCCCAAGGGCGCCAACGTGAACTACCGCCTTGCCGTGCCGCTGACCGACGCGGCGGAACTGAAGCCCCAGCGCATCACCCTGTCCGACGGCAAGACCATCGACCTCAAGCTGCCCGCGGGCGTCGAGGACGGCACCCAGATGCGCCTTGCGGGCAAGGGCGAGCCCGGCCCCGGCGGCAATGGCGATGCCACCGTCACCGTCCACATCCAGCCGCACGCCTTCTTCCGGCGCGACGGTGACGACTTGCGCCTCGACCTGCCGATCACGCTGGACGAAGCGCTGCTCGGCGCCAAGGTCAAGGCGCCGACGCCTTCGGGAGCGGTGATGCTCTCGGTTCCGGCGGGCTCCAGCTCGGGCAAGGCGCTGCGTCTCAAGGGACGCGGGATGACGCGCAAGGACGGCACGCGCGGCGACCAGTTGATCACCCTGCAGATCACGCTGCCCGAGGGCGATGCAGACCTCGCCGCCCGCCTCGAAGGCTGGCATGACAGCCGCGACGTGCGCGGGAAGTTTGGCGTCTGATCCTGACCATGAAGCGCTGAGCAGGAAGCTGCGGCGCAAGGCGGGACCGGGCACCCGGACCTTCCGCGTAATGGGCCGCGTCGTCTCGGGCACCTGGGACGACGGGTTCATCCATGCGGGCAACCTTGCCTACATGAGCCTGCTGTCGCTGTTCCCCTTCTTCATCGCGCTGGCCGCGATCCTCTCGGCGCTGGGCGAGCAGGACCAGATGGGCGCCTCGATCGACACCATCCTGCGCGCCCTGCCTCCGCGCGTGGGCGACGTGCTGCGCCCGGTGGCCCACGACGTCGCCGCCGCCCGGCACGGCTGGCTGCTGTGGATCGGCGGGTTCCTGGGCATGTGGACCTCTGGCAGCCTGATCGAGACCATCCGCGACATTCTCCACCGCGCCTACGACGCGAAGAAGCGCCACCGCTTCTGGCGATCCCGGCTGGTGTCGAGCGCGGTGATCTTCGGCTCGGTGCTGCTGCTGCTGATCTCGCTGTCCTCGCAAGTGCTGCTCTCGACCGCCGAGACGGTGCTGGCGACGCTGTTCCCCCGGCTCGATACGCTTTCCGAGCAAATGGCGCTCACTACGGCGATGAGCGGAGGCGGCATTTTCGTCTCGATCTATCTGCTGTTCTATCTGCTCACCCCTTCGGCATACCAGAAGCGGCGCTACCGCAAATGGCCCGGAGCGGCGTTCGTCACGCTATGGTGGCTGCTGGTCGCCTGGGCGCTGCCGAAAGTGTTGCAGAGTTTCCTCATGTACGATTTGACGTACGGAAGCCTCGCCGGAGTGATGATCGCGCTTTTCTTTTTCTGGCTTGTCGGCTTAGGGATGGTCATAGGCGCGGAGTTGAACGCGGCGCTCGCGCAGGCGAACGAGGGTACAGGTGTCCCCGTGGAATTCGGCGCGGGTTCCGGCCCGGCGAACGGGCCCAACGATTAAAGTGGTTACAGGAAGAAACGAATGACCGGTCTGATGCACGGCAAGAGGGGGCTCATCATGGGCCTCGCCAACGACAAGTCGCTGGCCTGGGGTATCGCGAAGAAGCTGCACGAACAGGGGGCCGAACTGGCCTTCGCCTATCAGGGCGAGGCGCTGGCCAAGCGGGTGAGGCCGCTGGCGGAAAGCCTCGGCTCCGATTTCCTCATCGACTGCGACGTGTCGAACATGGACGCGATCGACACCGCCTTCGCCACTCTGGCGGAGCGCTGGGAGACGATCGACTTCGTGGTCCACGCCATCGGCTTCTCGGACAAGAACGAGCTGCGCGGCAAGTATGTCGACACCAGCCTCGACAACTTCCTGATGACGATGAACATCTCGGCCTACTCGCTGGTCGCCGTGACCAAGCGCGCGATGGCGATGATGCCGAATGGCGGCTCGATCCTGACGCTGACGTACTACGGCGCCGAGAAGGTCGTGCCGCACTACAACGTCATGGGCGTGGCCAAGGCGGCGCTCGAGGCCTCGGTGAAGTACCTCGCCAACGACCTCGGCCCGCAAGGCATCCGCGTCAATGCGATCTCGGCCGGCCCGATCAAGACGCTGGCCGCCAGCGGCATCGGCGACTTCCGCTACATCCTCAAGTGGAACGAGCTGAACTCGCCGCTGCGCCGCAACACCACGATCGAGGACGTGGGCGGCTCGGGCCTGTACTTCCTGTCGGACTTGTCCTCGGGCGTGACCGGCGAGACGCATCATGTGGACTCGGGTTACCACCTCGTCGGCATGAAGCAGGAAGACGCGCCGGATATCGCGCTGGTCTGAGGGCCTTCTCGAACTGCCGAAGTACAAAAGGCCGGAGCTGATGCTCCGGCCTTTTCCATTTTCGTCGTCCCGGACTTGATCCGGGACCGGTGGCTGTCTTTAGAAGTAAGCGATAGGCAAGGCACCCTGCCGTGGGCCGGGTCGGTCTCGGCCAGCGGTCCCGGATCAAGTCCGGGACGACGAAGTCTCAGCGAACCTCCGCCGCCTTGGCCGGAGCAATGACGTCCACCTTCACCTTCTCCGGCGCGTTGGCTTTCACGAACAGTTGCCATGACGAGACCGCCAGCACCGCCGCCAGCAGCGGCTGCAGCACTTTGTCCGGCGCGCGGGAGGACAGGTAGCTGCCCACCACCACGCCCGGAATCGAGCCGATCAGCAGGTTGGTCAGCAGCGTTCCGTTGACGTCACCCATGATCCAGTGCCCGGTGCCCGCGATCAGCGTCAGCGGCACGGCATGGGCAATGTCCGACCCGACGATGCGTGCCACCGGCAGGCGGGGATAGAGGACGAAGAGCACGGTGACCCCGATCGCTCCCGCCCCCACCGAGGACACCGAAACGGCCACACCGATCAGCGCACCCAGCGCGATCGTGCCGCCAAGTTCCACCATCGGCGAACGCTGCGCGGCACCGTCATGGGCATGGCGGAACAGCCACTTGCGCCCGATGACCGCGAGCGAAGTCAGCGCCAGAAGGCAGGCCAGCGAGAGGAGAATGACGTGCTCCGTGGACTTGCCGACCGAACCCATCCGGGCCATCACCAGCAATGTCACCACGGCGGCGGGCACGCTGCCCATGGCCATGCGGCGCACGATCTTCCACTCCACGCTCTCGCGCGAGCCGTGGACCGCCGATCCGGCGATCTTGGTCACGGCGGCGAACAGCAGGTCGGTGCCCACCGCCGTCTTGGCGCTGACGCCGAACAGCAGCACCAGCAGCGGCGTCATCAGCGAGCCGCCGCCCACCCCGGTCAGTCCGACCAGCAGACCGACGAGCAGCCCCGCGATGGCATGGAAAAAATCGATCGAACCCGTCACGCCCATCGCGAACCCGTATCCTTGCCTGGCTTATGTTGTCGGGCGCCGTTCCAGCCGGTTTGCCCGCCCAAGACAAGCGGAATTCGGGTTTCAGGGGGTGAAGAGGGGCTTGTGAGGCGTCTGCCCCAGCAAAACCGGAACCCTCCTCAACTCGTCATTGCGAGCGTAGCGAAGCAAACCAGGGGAGTATGAAACCGCTCTGGATTGCTTCGCTACGCTCGCAATGACGAAGGTGTGGCGCTTTACTTGACGCTTGGCGGCGGCGGGGTAGCGCCGGCAGCCGCATCCTGCTGCGCCTCCTGGCGCTGGCGCTGCTCGAAGTAGGCCTTCTCCGCTTCCTCGACCCGCGCCTGGTCGGCGGCTGCATCGGCATCGATCGTGGAGAGGCGCTTCTCACGCTCGGCCTGAATCAGTTCGCTGAAGCGGACCTCGGAACCGTTCGCCTTTTCCGCATAGGCACTGTTGATGAGCTGCTGCGTGCAGCCCAGCCAGCCGCCCGAACCCGCCGGCGAACAGCTCTGCGTGCCGAAGCGACCCACGGTTTCGTATGCCTGGACCTTGTTCGCCCATGCCTCGGACTGGGGCTGGTCGATGCCGCGCAGCGGCTCGGGGATGCGGTAGCGTTCTTCCTCGGGCTTGCGCGCGCAGACGGTGATGTCGCCCGAGGCCGATTGCGGGCACGGATCGTCGCCGTAGATGATCAGCTGGTTGACCTTCTCCCCGCCCGGATCGGTAAGCCCGGCGTCCTGTGCAAATGCGGCGGGCGCGACGGCCAGCGAAAGAGCGGCAGCTGCAGCAGTGAGGAGAAGGCGGGTCATCGGTGGCTCCAGCAGGTATCGGCCCGGAGGCGTCATGATCGGGTCGCACCCGATATAGGCAGGCTACGGGTTGAATGACAGCTTAAGAGCGTTTTCTAATCGGGTGGAAACGCCCGATGACTCGGAAAACGCGGCAAATACAACCAGACAACCCGCGAGAGGTCAGATCCGTTCCGACAGCTTGATGGCCACGCGGCAGCCCATGCGGATCGCGTGGAACAGCAGCGGATAGGCCGGGGCCTTCTCCGCGCCCGCCGCCAGCGCGGCATCACGGTGCTCGCGCTCCTCGTCGCGGAACTTCAGGATCGCGGCGCCAAGTTCGGGGTCTTCGTCGCCCAGTTCCTCGAGCTGCTCGGTATAGTGGCGGTCGATCTCGGTCTCGATCGCGGCGGTGCAGGCCATCGCCGCCTCCGGCCCGATCAGTGCCGTCGCCGCGCCCAGCGCAAAGCCCGCGGCCGACCACACCGGCTGCAGCAGCGTCGGACGCACGCCGCGCTGCGCGATCATCGCGTCGAACTTCGCCTGATGCTCGGCCTCCTGCGCGGCCATGCCGGCGATCTCGGTCGAGTGCGGACCGCGCGTGCCCATCACCGCCAGTTGGCCCGCGTAAATTCGGTTGGCGCCGAATTCGCCCGCCTGATCGACCCGCAACATCCGTTCGCTGCGCTTACTCATCGCGTTCATCTCAAGCCTTTCGGTCGCTGCGGGCGATGAGGGCGAAGACCGCCAGCGCGCCCAGCGTCGAGAACAGGAAGTTGAAGCCCGCCAGCGAAATGCCGAAGAGGCTCCACGGCGCCACGTCGCAGCGGATCACCGGCTCCTTCATGATCGCGTCGAGCGGATCGCCGCCTGCCGCGAAGGGGCTGGCGGTGCAGGCGGTCACGCCTTCCCACCACTTATATTCGACCCCGGCGTGGAAGCCGCCGATCAGCCCGGACACCAGCACCGCCAGCGCCGCGACGGCCACCAGCGGGCGCACCGGCCGCCAGAAGAACGCCAGCAGCGCGAAGACGATGGCCAGCATGTGCGGATAGCGCTGCCACCAGCACATCTCGCAAGGGTTGAGTCCGAACACGTACTGGCTCACCAGCGCCCCGCCGAGGGCGATGACGGGAATGCCAAGCGCCAGCATACGCGCGGCGCGCACAGACGGTGCGGCGGAAACGGCCATGCCCTTCGTGCCCCTGCCGTCAGTTCTTGGAAACGGCGGCAAGCGCGGGCTTGCCCGCCGTACGCTGCAGCGTGGAGATTGCGTAGTGCAGCTGGAAGTCCTTGATGCCCTGCTTTTCCAGTTCGGCGGCGGTCACCTTGAAGCGCGGATCATCCTGCTTGTCGGTTTCCAGATCCTTGTCCTTGAGCGCCGCCTCGTTGATGAGGTGGCCGCGCAAGTCGGACTCGCGCACCGCACGTTCGGCGCGGGCACGGGCGTCGGGATCGGACAGCTGCGGAACCTTGATGTCGGGGGCGATGCCGCCCTCCTGCACCGAGTGGCCGGAAGGCGTGTAGTAGCGCGCCGTCGTGATCTTGATCGCGCTGTTCTGGTCGAGCGGCAGGAACGACTGGACAGAGCCCTTGCCGAACGTGCGCTCGCCCATGATCACCGCGCGGTGCTGGTCCTGCAGTGCGCCAGCGACGATCTCCGAAGCCGAGGCCGAACCCGCGTCCACCAGCACGACGACCGGCAGGCCCTTGGCGACGTCGCCCTTGAACACCGATTCGGCGCGGTAGAACTGGTTCTCGTTCGCGTTGCGCCCGCGCTGCGAGACGATGTCGCCATGGTCGAGGAACAGGTCGGACAGCGCCACCGCCTCGTCCAGCGAACCGCCGGGGTTGGAGCGCAGATCGAGCACGAGGCCGGTCAGCTTGCCGCCCTTCACCGCCGCCTGCTTCTTGAGGTCGGAGATGGCGTTGTTCACGTCGTTGCCGACATCGCGCGAGAACTCGTTGACCGAGATCACGCCGACGTTGTCCTTGAATTCCCAGGTGACCGGCTCAAGCTCGATCACGCCGCGGGTCACGGTGACGTCGAACGGCGCGTCGCGGCCCGGACGGAAGATCGTCAGGCGGATCGAGGAGCCCGCCTCGCCGCGCATCTTCGATACCGCCTCGTCCAGATCGCGCTCGTAATAGAGCACGCCATCGAGGTGGGTGATGTAGTCGCCCGCTTTCAGCCCCGCCTTCTCCGCCGGGCTGCCCTTGAACGGCGAGACGATCTTCACCGCGCCGTCATCCTCGACCACCGAGAGGCCGAGGCCGGTGTACTTGCCGTCGATCATCGTCTCCAGCCGCTGCAGCGACTGGCCGTCGAGGTAGTTCGAATGCGGGTCGAGGCTGGCCAGCATGCCGTCGATGGCGCCCTTGAGCAGCTTGTCGTCGCTCACCTGGTCGACATAGTTGTCCTTCACGATCTGGTAGATCGTGAAGAGCTTGTCGAACTCGTGACTGGTGCGCGTGTCCACCGCCGACAGGCCAGAGGTCGCCACAGGCAGCACGGCCACGGCGGAAACCAGCAGGGTAGCCCTGAACAGCTGGGGGATTAGCGGGGCAATCTTCATCGGGCGTGATGCCTCTTCAATGCGTCGGTCCGGCGCGGTGGCCGGCGGGGGTTCATGACCGTCATCCTATCGTCCGATGACCGTGAACGCCAGCGGAACGGCAGGATTTGCGTTCATATAGGAGGCATCAGGCTAATTGCCCGAAAAAGCGGCATCGTCGTCCTCCACCCTCTACTTTCGTCGTTGCGAGCGAAGCGAAGCAATCCAGGGCAGTCTCGCGTCGCCCTGGATTGCTTCGCTTCGCTCGCAATGACGAATCCTTCCGCGCACAAGGCTACGATCAGCCCTGATGCGGGACGACGCCTTACAATGCCCGGATATACTGAAGCGGATTGACCGGCGCCCCGCCCTGCCGCAGCTCGACCATCACGCGCGGATCGCCCGGCCCGGTCACGCCGATGGGAGACCCGGCGACCACTTGCGCGCCCACTGCCACGTCCAGCCGCGCCAGGCCCGTGACAAGCGAGGTCCAGCCGCCGTCGTGCTCGATGATGACGATGCTCTGGAAGCCGCGATACGGCCCGGCGAAAGCCACTCGCCCCGGCGCCGGAGAGACCGCCTGCGCATGCGCGCGCGGGGCCATGACCAGCCCGTTGGAGCGCGCCTGCCCCGGCGCATCCTCGCCGAATCCGGTCACCAGTCGCCCGGTCACCGGCAGCATGTAGCTGGACAATCCCTCGGGCAGCGGCGTGAACTGCCCGGCGCCGATGACTTGCGCATCCTCCGGCCGGGCGGGCCGCATGATCGGCCCCGGCAGCGCCGCGAGGCTCGCCCGCAGTTCCCCTTGCCGGCCGACCTGCACCACCAGATCGCCCAGATCGCGCGCCTTCTCCGCCAGCGCCAATGCCCGGTCGCTTTCCCGCGCGGCGATACCGCTGGCTTCGCGCCCGGCCAGCCGCTGGCGCGATTCGATGGCGGCGAGTTGCCCGCGTCGCTCGCGCATCTGCGCCTGTGCCTGCGAGAGCCCGGCGGCAGCGGCCTTGGCCTGCTGCTCCAGCGCCCGCCCACGCTCGATCGCTACCCGCAGGCCCGCCGTGCGCGCCTCCACCTCGGGCAGCATCGTGTCGAGCAATGCCCGCATGTAAACCGCATCGCGTACCGAACCCGGCCGCAGCAGGGCCAGCAACGGAGGCCGCCGCGACAGCCGCTGCAGCGACCCGGTGAGTCGCGCCAGAGGCCCCTGCTTCTGCGCTAACTGCGCCCTCAGGCCCTGCCGCTGCGAAGCGATCAGCCGGATCTGCGCGCGCTGCCCGGCGATCTGCGCATCGGTTTCCTGAATCCGCGCGGCGATAGCGGCGGCCTCACGCGCAGTGGTTTCGGCCTGCTCGGTGACTTCGCGGGCACGTGCCTCCAGCTTTTCCGCCCGCTTGCGAGCCGCTGTACCTTCGCGCCGGGCGGCGATCATGTCCGCCTGCGCCTGCCGCGCATCGACCGCCGGGTCGAGCACCGCAAGCCCGCCCTGCTGCGTCAGCGCCTGCGTGGCAAACGCGACGGAGCCGAGCGCGGCGACGGTCAGGAGAATGCGGTGGGCGGGCTTCACGGCGCCGTGTTAGGACAGCCGGAGTCACGCGGGAAGAGACGAAATGCGCCTTTATCCTCCCTGTTCCGCAGGAATGGGGAGGGGACCGCCGACGAAGTCGGTGGTGGAGGGGGAGAAGACCCCTCCGTCAGCGCTTCGCGCTGCCACCTCCCCATTCCTGCGGAACAGGGAGGATAAAATGCCTTCACCTTGGATGGCGCGCGGCCAGCGCAATTCCGGCAAGGTTCTGCTCACGCTTGATCCACCGTATGCGCGCAGGACGAACCTGAGCCGCCAGCGCAAGGAAGCGCGCCGCGTGCCGCCCCGGGCCATGCCCGTCGCGCAAGGCCCGGTTGGCCTGACGCACAACCTCCACCGCATCGCCGATCAGCTCGACCTGTTCCAGCCCCTGCTCCCGGCAGAGTTCCAGTGCATGGATCAGCGCCAGCCACTCGGCATCGCTGTTGGTGCCGCAGCCGCAATCCTCAAAGACATGCGCCACCCCGCGTATCACCACGGCGACTTCGATGGTGCCGGGATTCGGACGGCAGCCGCCGTCGAAGAAGACCTTCAGGCGCTTCATCAGCCCGAGCGGTGGTAGGGATGCCCGGCCAGGATCGCGGTGGCGCGCCACAGCTGTTCGGCGAGCATCGCGCGGACCATCAGGTGAGGCCAGGTCATGCGGCCGAAGCACAGAAGGTGGTCGGCCTGCGCCCGCGCCTCGTCACCGTGGCCGTCGGCGGTGCCGATCAGGAAGCGGCATTCGCGCACGCCCTCGTCGCGCCAGCGGCCGAGCAGCGCGGCGAACTCTTCCGAGCTCATCAGCTTGCCCCGCTCGTCGAGCAGGACTTCACGGACCGGGGTATGGGCGGGAGGAGGCACCTTGCCGCCGACATCGGGCAGCTCGCTGTGCCTGAACGGCCAGGTGATGCGCTTCGCGTAGCGATCCAGCATCTCACCCTCGGGCGAGCGGGCGATCTTTCCGCGAGCGATGATGTGCAGCAGCATGGGTTCAGGGTGCAATCAGGCCGGAACGCGGGGACGGAGCAGGACCCCCGCGTGATTTCCTTGCGATTTTCCGGTCACCGTCGCGACCGGAGGATCATCCTCTAGGCAGCGGTCAGGCTGCCCCGGACGGGCCGTCGAAGCCCCACATCCGCTCGAGGTTGTAGAACGTGCGCACTTCGGGACGGAACAGGTGGACGACCACGCTGCCCGCATCGACGAGCACCCAGTCGGCCGCCGGAAGGCCCTCGATACGCGGATGACCGAAGCCGTTCTGCTTCAGTCGCTCGCCAAGTTTCTGCGCCATGGACGCAACCTGGCGGGTCGAACGGCCCGAGGCGATCACCATGAAGTCGGCGATGCTCGATTTGCCGTCGAGGTCGATCGTCACCAGCTCCTGCGCCTGATCGTCGTCCAGCGACGAGAGCACGAGGTTCAGCAACGGATCATCGCTTTCGATCGTGACCGGAAGCGGGGTGGCGCCGGTTGATTCCGGCTGTAGTTCTGCCTGTGGCATCTTGGTTGGGTTCTGCTCCTTTCAAAACCGACCGGGCAGGATGAAGGCCATCCTGCCGCGTTCGATCGTTTGCCGTGTAAGCCGGGTATGCGGGAAGATGGCCTGAAAGCCGATCATTCCGCCGTTCCGGGGATCAAGTGGTACGTGACCGCGTCACGCGAAGGTCGATCTGAGAACCTTCGTGCCCAGTCCGGATCGGCCTGGCGTATCGCCGTTGCCGACCGCGTATCGGGGTCGAATCGCAATGTCACCAGCGCGGGTGCGCTCCACTCTTCCGGACCGCGAAGACTGGTCAGGGGTCTCCGGAATTTCCCCAGCCAGGCCATCGCGGGGCTCGCGAGGGCAGCGCCATCATACCCCGGACGCGCGATTACCGCAATCGGCATGAGTCGGCACAGTGTCCGCCAGTCCTTCCAGCGGTGCAACTGGGCGAGGTTGTCCGCCCCCATCAGCCATACGAAGCGCCGTTTCGGGTAACGGTGAAGGAGTGCGCGGAGGGTGTCGACGGTGTATCGGGTGCCCAGTTCGCGCTCGATCGCGGTGGCCCGGATGCGGGCGCCCCGCGCCTGCTGCTGCGCCGAGCGCATCCGCGCGGCCAACGGCGCCATCTCGGCCTTGGGCTTGAGCGGATTGCCTGGCGAGACCAGCCACCACACTTCGTCGAGCGCCAGTGCCTCGATGGTGAACAGGGTGACGCGGCGGTGTCCACCGTGGGCCGGGTTGAAACTGCCGCCGAGCAGGCCCGTGACGGGGCCGGGGCGGGTTCGGGTCCGCCTCAGAACCAGATTCAGGGCCGGGCCTGCCCGGTTCCGCGCACCTGCCACTTGTAGGTGGTCAGGCCCTCCAGCGCCACGGGACCGCGCGCGTGCAGGCGGCCGGTGGCGATACCGATCTCCGCGCCGAGGCCGAATTCGCCACCGTCGGCGAACTGGCTGGAGGCATTGACCATCACGATCGCGCTGTCGACTTCGGCAAGGAAGCGCTCGGCCGATTCCGCGTCTTCGGTAACGATCGCATCGGTGTGGTGCGAAGAATGCGCAGCGATGTGCTCAAGCGCCGGTTCGATGCCGTCGACCACGGCCACCGCCAGAACGGCGTCGAGGTATTCGGTGTCCCAGTCCTCCTCGCTGGCAGGCAGCACGCGCGGATCGAGCGCCTGCGCGCGGGCGTCGCCGCGCAGTTCGCAGCCTGCGTCGAGCAGGCCGGCAACGACCGATTCGCTCTCGGGGAACTGGGTGTCGAGCAGCAGCGTCTCCATCGCCCCGCAGATGCCGGTGCGGCGCATCTTGGCGTTGAGCGTCAGGTCGCGCGCCATCCCGGCATCGGCCGAGGCATGGACATACGTGTGGCAGATGCCGTCGAGGTGGGCGAGCACGGGCACCCGCGCATCGGCCTGCACCCGCGCGACGAGGCTCTTGCCCCCGCGCGGCACGATCATGTCGATGAGGCCCGCCGCCGTCAGCATCGCGCCGACCACCGCGCGGTCCTGCGTCGGGACCAGCTGGATCGCCGCCTCGGGCAGACCCACGGTGGCGAGACCCTTGGCGAAGGCGGCACGGATCGCATGGTTGGAATGGATCGCCTCGCTGCCGCCGCGCAGCAGCACCGCGTTGCCCGAGCGCAGGCACAGCGCGGCAGCGTCGGCGGTGACGTTCGGGCGGCTTTCGTAGATGATGCCGATCAGGCCGATGGGAATGCGCACGCGCGACAGCTTGAGGCCGTTGGGGCGTTCGCTGGAAGCGATCACCTCGCCCACCGGGTCGGGCAGGCCCGCGACCTGATCGACCGCATCGGCGATCCCTGCCAGCCGCGCCGCATCGAGCCGCAGGCGGTCGAGCATCGCACCTGACAGTCCCTTAGCCTCGCCAGCCGCGATGTCCTTCGCGTTGGCTTCGAGAATTTCCCCTTCCGCCTCGCGCAGCGCCGTGGCGGCGGCGCGCAGGGCGGCGGCCTTATCGGCGTCCGTCAGCTTCGCCAGCACGCGCTGCGCGGCCCGGCCGTCGCGGGCCAGTTGCTCGACAAGCGCCTCGGGCGAAAGCGCTGCAGGTTCGGCGATCAGAGTGCTCTGCAAAGTCATGGGCGCGGCCTATCATTCCAGCGTGCAGTTGTCACCGGAATGCAGCCGCCAAAATGCACGCATGCAATCGATTCGTATGTCGTCTCACGGTCGCGCCAAGGTAAGGTTCCTCGGCTCACCGCTATCTGTTTTCGACTCGCCCCGATTCCGCAGAGGTTCGGGCCAAGCCGATTCGCTTTGGTAACTACCGCCTGCTACCGGCGCGATCCGGGACTGAGACATAGATTTCAAGCGGGGTCGTTTTGCTTTCCAAGTCAACCGGGGCGTTCATCCAGCGCCTCAGGACGGCGTTCCCCGACCGCGAGTTCATCATGCGGTCGCAGGGACAGGTCCGTTTCATCCGCGTTTCCGCGCGGGCACAGAAGATCGCCGCAGGTGCGGCCGTCGGCGTGCTCGGCATGTGGGCCGCATCGGTCGGCGCTCTGGCGCTCTCGCAGGCATCCGTCGGCAGCGAAAGCGCTGCCCTCGCCGAGCGCGCGGCCAATGTCGCCAAGGCCGAGAAGAGCGTCGCGCAGTACCGCCGCAACGTCGATTCGGTCGCGTCCGACCTCGCCCGCCGACAGCAGTTCATCGAACAGATGGTCGATGCGCATATCCAGGAACTTCCCGAGGAGTCCGGAGATACCCGACCTACCGCGCAGACCGAAGCGACCGCGAAGAAAGTCAGCGCCGCCGTTCCCGGCGTCGGCAACCTTGCCGACATCAAGGCGAAGCAACTGGCGCTGGTCGATCGTCTCACCCGCTACGCCGACCAGCGTTCGGACGCCGCGATGGCCTCGATCCGCAAGCTGGGGCTCAATCCCAATGCGATGATTTCGCGCGCGCGCATGGCCGAGGGTGGTCCGCTGGTGAAGCTGGCGACCGGGGCCGACGGCAGCGTCGATCCGCGCTTCCTGACGATGGGCAAGAGCCTTGCCCGCATGGACGCGCTGGAGAACGGCCTCGCCTCGATCCCGCAGGTGAGCCCAGCGCATGTCGCCTACGTCTCGTCCAGCTACGGCTATCGTTCGGACCCCTTCACCGGCGGCGCCGCGTTCCACGCGGGCCTCGACTTCCCGGGGCCGATGGGCTCGCCGATCTATGCCGCCGCCAAGGGGCGCGTCACGTTCGTCGGGCAGAAGTCCGGTTACGGCAACTGCATCGAGGTGACGCACGGCAACGGGCTGATGACCCGCTACGGGCACCTTTCCGGCTTCCGCACCCGTGTGGGTCAGGACGTCGACGCCGGGGCGCTGATCGGTGCAATGGGCAGCACCGGGCGCTCGACCGGCCCGCATCTCCACTTCGAGGTTCGCGTGAACGACCATCCGGTCAACCCGCGTCCGTTCCTCGAGGCGGCCCGTCTTCAGGGGGCGAACAACAGCAGCAACAGGGGCCAGGAGGAGAACCACTGACATGGCCAAGGCCTTCATAAGCTCGCGTGCGAGCATCAACAGTTCGAGCTTCTCGATGCTGGGCGGCGACACCGTCATCAGCGGAGACATTTCGGCAAGCGCCGACCTGCATGTCGACGGCAGCGTCAACGGCGACATTTCCTGCAAGGCCCTGATCCAGGGCGAAGGCAGCGAGATCAACGGCGCGGTGCGGGCCGAATCGGTACGCGTCGCAGGACTCGTGCGCGGATCGGTTTCGGCGCGCGAGGTCGTGATCCTCAAGACCGCGCGGATCGAGGGCGATGTTTCCTACGACACGCTGACCATCGAGCAGGGCGCGCGCCTCGAAGGGCGCCTGTCGCCCAATGGCGGACAGATGCCGCCGTCAATCGCTCGCCTGCCCGCTTCGGCGCCGATCGAGGTCATCGCCGAGGAAGACGAAGAGGAGCTTTCCGCAGCGGCGGAGTGAGGGCTCAGCCGTGACCCTTCGACAAGCTCAGGGTGAGCGGAAGTAGTGTAAACCTCAAACCCCGCTCAGGCTGAGCTTGTCGAAGCCCCCCGAGAGCGGACACGAAAAAGGGGACATGGGATCGACTCCCATGTCCCCTTTTCGATTCAGCCGTCAGGCCAAAGCGAAGTTACTCGCCGCGAGCCTCGGCGGCTTCGGCAGCGCGCTTGGCTTCGAGCCAGGCGGCAACTTCGGCTTCCTGCGCGGCTTCCGACGCGGCCTGGACCTGCGCCTGACGCTCTGCGCGCAGTTCGTCGATCAGGGCCTGGCGATCATCGACCAGGCGCTCGTCACCCTCGCCAGTATCCTGGATGCCCGCCTTCTTCGCGGCCTTGGCGACGAGGGCGTCCAGCTCGCGCTGCGAGCACAGGCCCAGCGTGACCGGGTCCTTGGGCGTGATGTTGGCGATGTTCCAGTGCGAACGGTCGCGGATCGCCGCGATGGTGTTGCGCGTGGTGCCGATCAGCTTGCCGATCTGCGCGTCCGAAACCTCGGGGTGGTTGCGCAGGATCCAGGCGATGCCGTCCGGCTTGTCCTGGCGCTTCGACACCGGGGTGTAGCGCGGGCCCTTGGTACGGTTCTGCGCGAGCGGCACCTTGTGCATGCGCAGCTTGTACTCGGGGTTGGCCTGCCCCTTCTCGATCTCTTCCATCGTCAGCTCGCCCGAGCGAACGGGGTCGCGGCCGGTATACTTGCTGGATGCCAGATCGTCGGCCATCGCCTGGACTTCGAGCATGTGCAGGCCGCAGAATTCTGCGATCTGCTCGAAAGTCAGCGAGGTAACATCGACCAGCCACGAGGCGGTCGCGTGCGGCATCAGCGGAGTGGGCTGGCTCATTCTCTATCTCCGGCGGAAACAATAAGGGCCGCCCCTTCGCGGAGCGGCCTCACGGTTTCGATTTAGGGAATTTTTGCCGAAGGAGCAAGCAAAAGGGGCCGAAAATTGCGTCATTCCGTCGATGCGTTTCACGTGAAACGCGCATTTCGTCATGATTTGACGGCACTCAAAGGCACCCAAGGGTACCATAAGTGCACCTTCACACCTCCAGCACGATCTTCCCGACGTGGTCTCCGGCCTCCATCCGCGCATGCGCGGCGGCGGCTTCGGCGAGCGGGAAGCGCGTGTCCATCACCGGGCGCAGCAGGCCTTCCTCGACCAGCGGCCAGGCGCATTCGAGGATCTCCTGCGCAACCGCTTCCTTGAACGCGTCCGTGCGCGGGCGCAGGGTCGAGCCGGTCAGCGTGTAGCGCCGGGTCATGACCACCGCCATGTTGATCTCCGCCTTCGCGCCGCCCTGCACCGCGATGGTGACGTGGCGGCCATCGGGCGCGAGGCACTTGAGGTTGCGCGCGACGTAGCTGCCCGCGACCATGTCGAGCACCACGTCGACGCCGCGCCCTCCGGTAATCCGCGCGACTTCCTCGACGAAATCGGTGGCCTTGTAGTCGATCGCGTGATGCGCGCCGATCTTCAGTGCCGCCGCGCACTTGTCGGGCGAGCCGCAGGTGACGATCACCGTCAGCCCGAAGTGCCGCCCCAGCATCGCCGCCATCGTGCCGATGCCGCTGGTGCCGCCGTGGACGAGCAGCCACTCGCCCTCACGCGCCAGGCCGCGCTCGAAGACGTTGTGCCAAACGGTGAAAAGAGTTTCCGGCAGCGCCGCGGCTTCCGCAAGGGACAAGCCCTCGGGCACCGGCAGGCAGTGCCCGGCCTTGGCGATGCAGTACTGCGCATAGCCGCCGCCCGAAACGAGCGCGCAGACTTCCTGACCGGGGAGAAACTGACTCACACCTTCGCCCAATGCCGCGATGGTGCCGGAAACCTCCAGCCCCGGAATCGGCGAGGCGCCCGGCGGCGGCGGATAATTGCCAAGCCGCTGCACCACGTCGGGGCGATTGACGCCCGCGAAGGCGACCTTGACCAGCACCTCGCCGGGGCCGGGCCGGGGCACCGTGACGGTTTCAGGGCGCAGGACTTCGGGGCCGCCGGGTGCATCGTAGCCAACGGCGGTCATGGTGACAGGAAGGTCAGCTAACATGAACCTCCCTGTGCCACAGGATGCGGGGGGTGGGGAACTCCCTTTCTTGGCCCTGCCTCCCGAAGCGGGACGGTGCCTGCGGCCGCACTGACAAAGTCTCTCGATTTTATGATGATAGTGGTGTTCACTCCACTTCGGGTCGCAGCCGTACCGTGCGGATGGGTTCATCAGAGGAAGTACGGAAGTGGGCGTGTCGACTATAGCTCTGTCCGTCCTGTTGGCGGGCGGCGGAGCCAACCTTCAGGATCACCCGGCGATCGGGACGCCAGGTGCGGTGACGACTCCCGTGCCGGAAGTGGCGGCGCAGCCTCGGCCGGACGTGGCGCCGACCATTCACGCTCCTGCCCCGCCTGCGGGAACGCCCCCGCCCGGCAGCGTGCCTGCGGCGGAGGACGAGAACGTCATCATCGTCAGTTCCAGCCCCCGCCAGATAGAGGCCGACCCGTTCTCGGGCGTCAATGCGGCCAGCTTCGCGGTGGTTGAGGCGGTGGACAAGGTGGTCGTCGCCCCGGTCGCGGGAACGTACGAGCGGATCGTGCCCAAGCCGATCCGCAACGGCCTGCGCAACTTCCTTATCAACCTCGCGGAGCCGATCGTCTTCGTGAACTACCTGCTGCAGTTCAAGCCGGGCAAGGCGATGGAGACGGCAGGCCGCTTCGTCATCAACAGTACGGGTCGGCGTCGCCGGGCTGTTCGACATGGCCAAGCGCAAGCCGTTCCGCCTGCCCTACCGCGAGAACGGATTCGCCAACACTTTCGCCTATCACGGCATCGGCAACGGGCCGTACCTGTTCGTGCCCGTGTTGGGTCCGACGACGGCGCGCGATCTGGTCGGACGCGTCCTCGACCTGTCGATCTTGCCCACGCTGTTCGGCAAGCCGTTCAACAAGCCGGTCTACGGGCTTTCCACCGGCATCGTGAAGTCGATGAACGACCGAGTCGCCTTCGACGAGCAGATCAAGGCCAACCGCGCCGCTGCCGACCCTTACGTGGCCACGCGCGATTTCTACCTCAAGCGTCGCCAGGCCGAAGTGGATGCACTGCACAGCCCGGAATACCGCGCGCGCAAGGGCATTGCGGAGCCGGGGGTGGACGGCAAGTAGTAGGTGGAGAGCGGGGCGCAAACACGCAACGCCCGCTCAAACACGCCCGTCATCCCAGCGAAGGCTGGGACCGCTGGCCGCCGTGCTGAACGCTGGCGTGCGGGGCTTTTGTGGCAAGTGGTTTGCGAACGACAGTGCGCAACAGGGTCATAGCGGTCCCAGCCTTCGCTGGGATGACGGGTGTTTTTAGGATGGCGAGTGTCTGTAGGGTAGCGGGCGGTTGTACGATAACGGGCGCTTTGAACGGCGCCCCCGCTCACAACAAACGCTCGAACAGATCCGCCCATTCCGGATTGGCTTCCTCGACCAGCCGGATCTTCCATTCCCGCTTCCACGCCTTCATCGCCTTTTCGCGCCGAATCGCATCCTCGATCCGGCCGTGCGGCTCGATCAGCACCAGCCGCTTGAGCCCGTATTTCCGACAGAACGCCGACCCCGCACCGCCGCGATGCTGCATCATGCGCGCGGGCAGGTCAGCCGTGACGCCGATGTACAGCACGCCATGGGGCTTGTTGGTGAGGATGTATGTCCAGCCAGGCATCACGGCAGCGTAGAGCAGACGGCCAGCGGTCCCAGCCTTCGCTGGGATGACGACAGAGTTTTAACCCGGCCTCGCGCCGGAACACATATCCTCCGGCCAGTCGAAGGACCCATTGACAGCCTCGCATTCCAGTCCGATGCTGCACCGCAATGGACGAAGAAGACCGACCTCTGCGGCGGTCATCCGAGGGCGACTTCGGAGCCGCCAGCCACCTCGCCGGTGAAAGCCTCGATCGCTATTCGCTGGACGAACTCGACGCGCGGGTTGCGCTTCTCGAAATCGAGATCGCCCGCATCCGCGCGCACCGGAACGCATCATCGGCCCACCGCCTCGCGGCGGACGCCCTGTTCAGGCCGCGATCATCTTGAGAATCGCAGCCTCCTCTGGCAGCCTTCGGGCGACCTCGGGCGCTTACCCCCATGGCCACCCTCGCAACCATCCTGAACGTCCCTATATCAACCTCGTAACCCTGACCCGCCAATCTCCCCTGCGGGCCGGGAACCTCCCGGGAGAGCCGTCCCTCACGATGAAGGTCGCCTAAATGCCAAGTTTCGCCCAAAGCCTTGAAAAGACCCTGCACTCGGCTCTGTCTCACGCGTCTGAGCGGAGCCACGAGTACGCGACGCTCGAGCACCTGCTGCTCGCGCTGATCGACGACACCGACGCGGCGCAGGTCATGCAGGCCTGCGGCGTGGACCTCGGCGATCTGGGCGACGTGGTGCGCCAGTATCTCGACCAGGAATACCAGTCGCTCAAGACCGAGGAAAAGGGCGATCCCGCCCCGACCGCCGGTTTCCAGCGCGTGATCCAGCGCGCGATCCTGCACGTGCAGTCGTCCGGCAAGGACACCGTGACCGGCGCCAACGTGCTCGTCGCGCTGTTCTCCGAGCGGGATTCCTACGCGGTCTACTTCCTGCAGCAGCAGGACATGAGCCGCCTCGACGCCGTCAGCTATATCAGCCACGGCATCGGCAAGGGCGGCAAGCGGATCGAGGATCGCACCGCCAAGGGCTCGTCCGACGAAACCCCGCCCACGCCCGAGGACAAGGCCGAGGCCAAGGCGTCCGCCAACAAGAAGGACTCCGCGCTCGACCAGTTCACCGTCAACCTCAACGAGAAGGCGCTGGCGGGCAAGGTCGATCCGCTGATCGGCCGCGGCCCCGAAGTGGACCGCACGATCCAGATCCTGTGCCGCCGCTCCAAGAACAACCCGCTCTACGTGGGCGATCCCGGCGTGGGCAAGACCGCCATCGCCGAAGGCCTGGCGCGCAAGATCGTCGAGGGCGAAGTGCCCGAAGTGCTGACCGAAGCGGTGATCTACTCGCTCGACATGGGCAGCCTGCTGGCCGGCACCCGCTATCGCGGCGACTTTGAGGAACGTCTGAAGCAGGTCGTCTCCGAACTGGAGAAGATGCCGCACGCGGTCCTCTTCATCGACGAGATCCACACGGTGATCGGCGCGGGCGCCACCAGCGGCGGGGCGATGGACGCCTCGAACCTGCTCAAGCCGGCGCTGTCGGGCGGGACGATCCGCTGCATCGGCTCGACCACCTATAAGGAGTTCCGCAACCACTTCGAGAAGGACCGCGCTCTGCTGCGCCGGTTCCAGAAGATCGACGTGAACGAGCCCACGGTCGAGGATACCATCAAGATCCTCAAGGGCCTGCGCACCGCGTTCGAGGATCACCACCGCGTCAAGTATACGCCTGACGCGATCAAGACGGCGGTGGAGCTTTCGGCCCGCTACATCAACGACCGCAAGCTGCCCGACAAGGCGATCGACGTGATCGACGAAGTCGGCGCGATGCAGATGCTGCTGCCGCCCAGCCGCCGCAAGAAGACCATCACCGCGCGCGAGATCGAGCAGGTCATCGCGACGATGGCCCGCATCCCGCCCAAGTCCGTCTCGTCCGACGACAAGAAGGCGCTGGAGAACCTCGAGCGTGACCTGAAGCGCGTGGTGTTCGGCCAGGACAAGGCGATCGGCCTCCTCGCCACCGCGATGAAGCTGAGCCGCGCTGGCCTGCGCGATCCGGACAAGCCGATCGGCTCGTTCCTGTTCAGCGGTCCCACCGGCGTCGGCAAGACCGAAGTGGCCCGCCAGCTCGCCAGCATCATGGGCATCGAGCTGAAGCGCTTCGACATGTCCGAATACATGGAGCGTCATTCGGTCAGCCGCCTGATCGGTGCGCCTCCGGGCTATGTCGGCTTCGATCAGGGCGGCCTTCTGACCGACGCGATCGACCAGAACCCGCACTGCGTCCTCCTGCTCGACGAGATCGAGAAGGCGCACCCCGACCTGTTCAATATCCTGCTGCAGGTGATGGACAACGGCCGCCTGACCGATCACCACGGCAAGACCGTCGATTTCCGCAACGTGGTGCTGATCATGACCACCAACGCGGGCGCGTCGGACATGGCCAAGCAGGGCATCGGCTTCGGCGACACCTCGAAGGAGGATGCCGGCGAGGAAGCGGTGAAGCAGATGTTCACCCCCGAATTCCGCAACCGCCTCGATGCGATCGTGCCCTTCGCGTACCTCGCCAAGGACACCATCAGCCGGGTCGTGGACAAGTTCATCCTCCAGCTGGAACTGCAGCTGGCCGACCAGAACGTCCACATCCAGTTCGACTCGGACGCACGCAGCTGGCTGGGCGACAAGGGCTACGACAAGCTCTACGGCGCCCGCCCGATGGGCCGCGTGATCCAGGAGAAGGTCAAGCAGCCGCTGGCGGAAGAACTGCTGTTCGGCAAGCTGGCGCACGGCGGCGAAGTCCACGTCTCGGTCAAGGAGAACGCGCTGAACTTCGAACTGACTCCCTCGGCGCCCAAGGTGTCCAAGACGAAGAAGAAGGTGCCGGTGAAGCGGGCGAAGAAGCCCGGTCCGCAGGCGGATACCAACGCCGACGATTGATTGGCGCCACGAAGTTGGAAAGGCCGCGCAAATCCAGCGCGGCCTTTTTCGTGTAAAAAGAATCGATTGGAATTCGGCGGACTCTTTTGCGTGCTTTTGTCAAGCGGGGATGGCGGCGAGAATCGAGAACTGGTATTCTCATCCCGCCCATCCAGAGAGGAAGCATTGTGGCTCATTCAATCGAGGTCGAAATCGAACGCAACTATGCGGTGTTCATGGACATGCTCGATAACCTGATCGAGCATAATCCCGGAGAATATGCTCTCCTCCATAATCAAAACCTTGAAGGGCTGTATTCGACGGCTGCCGCTGCCGGCCGTGCCGGCATACAAAAATTTAATGACAAACCTTTCTCAATTCAGCTTGTTTCTAATGAGCCGGTCGATCTAGGATTCTATTCCTATGCCGCAGGTGACAGGTAAGCTAAAAGACGGCCGTATCTTGCTGAAGGTGGGTATTCGACCATTCCAGGCGGTCGGACCAGTCAGTGGTTATGACAATCCGGCCACGCTAGACTATCGAGAATGCACTGCGCTGCTCGATACAGGCGCCCGTAGGACTTGCGTTACGGTGAACATTACACAAACGCTAGGAATGCGGCGGATAGGACAGGCGGAAGTCTGGAATGTCAAAAGGCCGGAGCGGCATTTCACTTATCTGTTTCACGTCGGCATCTGGCCGGACGTCATAGATGACATGCCTTCGACCATATTCGGCATCGGTGATGAAATCGAAGGGATCGACGTCGGCAATCATCCCTATTTCGATGTGCTCCTCGGCATGGACATCGTTTCGCAGGGGCGTCTCGTAATCGAAAAAAGCGGTGATTTTTCACTGTCGTTCTAGGCTGTAGTGACGATTGGGAACCACACGGGTTCCCGGCCTCTTCTGCTATCCATGCCCCGCGATTTCTCCTGGATCAGACCCGAGCCCTGGGGCATCCACGTCGTCCCCGCCGACTGCTGGATCGACCCGGCCCGCCCCGTCGATCGCGCGCTGGTGACTCACGGCCATGCCGACCACGCCCGCGGCGGCCATGGCGCGACCTTCGCCACCCCCGAAACCCTCGCCATCATGAAACTGCGCTACGCCACCGAGGAAGGCGCGGTGCCCGTCCCCTACGGCGAGCGGATCGCCCTGCCCGGAGATGTCCACGCCACCTGGATTCCTGCCGGACACGTCCTCGGCTCCGCACAGATTCTGCTGGAGCACGCGGGCGAGCGGATCATCGTCACCGGCGACTTCAAGCGCCGCGCCGATCCCACCTGCCCGCCCTTCGAGGTCACCCCTTGCGACGTGCTCGTCACCGAGGCGACCTTCGGCCTCCCCGTCTTCCGCCACCCGCCGGTGGAGGAGGAGATCGCCAAGCTGCTCTCGGCCCTCGCCGCCAATCCGGAGCGCTGCGTGCTGGTCGGTGCCTATGCGCTGGGCAAGGCACAGCGCCTGATCGCCGAACTGCGCCGCGCCGGGCACCAGGACACGATCTGGCTCCACGGCGCGATGGAGCGGATGTGCCGACTGTATGAAGAATGGGGCGTCGATCTGGGCGACCTGCGGCTGGTGTCGGATGCCACTAAAGAACAGCTGACCGGCGCGGTGATCGTCGCCCCGCCCTCGGCGCTCAACGACCGGTGGAGCCGCCGCCTGCCCGATCCGATCACGGCGATGGCCTCCGGCTGGATGCGGGTACGCCAGCGCGCGCGGCAGCGGATGGTGGAACTGCCGCTGGTGATCTCCGACCACGCGGACTGGGACGAACTCACCCAGACCGTGGTGGACGTGAACCCCGCCGAGACGTGGATCACGCACGGGCGCGAGGAAGCCATGCTGCGCTGGTGCGAGTTGAACCAGAGGAAGGCGCGGGCGCTGGCTCTGGTGGGGTATGAGGATGAAGATGATTGAAGAGAAGTCCTGGGGCCCCAGAGCTTATCGGCGCCCCAGACCCCATTACTGTCGTCCTCGCGCATGCAGGCGCCTCAACCCCACATGGCGCCGCAGGCTATTTGTCTCCCGGCTCGAAGTGAGCGCAAAACGAGGCTGCACGCATGACCTCGACGGTATGGGGGTCTGGGGCGATGGCCCCAGGACTTCTCTCTCCTGATGGAAGCCTTCGCCGCCCTTCTCGACGCGCTGGTCTACACCCGCAGCCGCAACGCCAAGCTCAAGCTGCTGGCCGACTACCTGCGCGACACGCCCGATCCGGATCGCGGCTGGGCGCTCGCCGCGCTGACCGATGGACTCGATTTCCCTGCGGTAAAGAGTTCGACCATCCGCAATCTGCTGACCGAGCGGATCGACCCGGTGCTCTGGACGCTCAGCCGCGAATACGTGGGTGATTCCGCCGAGACCGCCAGCCTGCTCTGGCCCGAGCCGGCGGAAGCGCCCTCTCCGCCTACGGTGTCCGAGGCGGTGGATGCGCTTTCCCGCATGACGCGCGCCAACGTCATGGCGGAACTGCCGAAGCTGCTCGACTGGCTGGATGCGAACGGCCGCTATGCCCTGCTCAAGCTGGCCACCGGCGCGATGCGCATCGGCATTTCGGCGCGGCTGGCCAAGACGGCTTTCGCGCAGGCTTTCGACGTCGCAGTAGAGGATGTGGAGGAGCACTGGCACGGCCAGACGCCGCCTTATGCTCCGCTGTTCGACTGGGCCGCGCACGGCGCCGAGCCTCCCAATTCCGACGATCTGCCGCTGTTCCGGCCCTTCATGCTGGCGCACGGGCTGGAGGACATCGAGATCGATCTGGCCGACTATGCCGCCGAATGGAAGTGGGACGGCATCCGCGTGCAGGTGGTTCGGGCGGGCGGAGAAACGCGCGTCTACTCCCGCTCCGGCGATGACATTTCCGCCACCTTTCCCGAGGTCGCCGAGGCGCTGCATATCGACGGCGTGCTGGACGGCGAACTGCTGGTGCGCGGTGCCCATCAGGGCGGTGAAGAGGGCGGCGCGGCCAGCTTCAACGCGCTGCAACAACGCCTCGGGCGCAAGACCGTCTCGAAGAAGATGCGCGAGGAATATCCCGCCTTCGTACGCCTCTACGACGTGCTGATCCTGGAGGGGCAGGACTTGCGCCCCCTCCCCTGGAGTCAGCGCCGCGCCGCGCTGGAGGCGCTGTTGCCGCGCCTGCCCGCCGACCGGTTCGACATCTCCACCGTGATCCCCGCCGCCGACTTCGCCGACCTGTCCGCCATCCGCGAACGCGCGCGAGACGATGCGATCGAGGGGGTAATGCTCAAGCGGCGGGACAGCCCCTATGTCGCGGGGCGCAAGACCGGGCTGTGGTACAAGTGGAAGCGCGATCCGCTGCTGATCGACTGCGTGCTGATGTATGCCCAGCGCGGCTCGGGCAAGCGCTCCTCGTTCTATTCGGACTATACGTTCGGCTGCTGGGACGGCGATCCAGACAGCGGCGCGGAACTGCTGCCGGTGGGCAAGGCCTACTTCGGTTTCACCGACGAGGAGCTGAAATGGCTCGACCGGCATGTGCGCAACCACACCGTCAACCGCTTCGGCCCGGTGCGCGAAACGGACAAGTCGCTGGTGTTCGAGGTGGCTTTCGATTCGGTCCACGCCAGCAAGCGCCACAAGTCCGGCGTCGCCATGCGTTTCCCCCGCATCAGCCGCATCCGCGCCGACAAGCCCGCGCACGAGGCCGACCGCATCGAGACTTTGCGCGCCCTGATCCGCGATTGACCGCGATCAATGCGCGCGTGCGGACGATGCGCTAGAGGGGCAGCATGGAACAGCCCTCCCCCGTACCGGACACCCCCTACCACCGCCTCGGCGGCGCTCCGGTGTTCGAGGCGATCGCCAACCGCTTCTACGACCTGATGGACAGCGATCCGGCCTATGCCGAGCTGCGCGCGATGCATGCGGCGGACCTGACGCCGATGCGGGCCTCGCTGCCGAAGTTCCTCGCCGGGTGGGCGGGCGGCCCGCGCGACTGGTTCGAGGCAAACCCCGGCCGCTGCATGATGAGCCTGCACGCGCCCTTCACTATCGACCCGCTGACGGCGAACCAGTGGGCCGATGCGATGGAGCGCGCCATCACCGACGTCGCGCCTGAGCCTGCGGAAATCGCGACGTCGATGCGCGAAGTGCTCGGCAGGCTGGCGCGCGGGATGGGGCGGTAGGTCCGTGTTCCTCCCTGAGCTTGCTCGGGGAGGTGGCGCCGACGAAGTCGGTGACGGAGGGGGAATTTCCCGCCTCCTGCCCCTCCACCACCGCCTGCGGCGGCGGTCCCCCTCCCCTAGACAAGCTCGGGGAGGAACCCGCATCAGTTCACCCGGAACTGCTTCTCACGCGATGTTGCGCCTCGCAGCAGTTCCAGCCGCGAAGGCGCCACGCCCAGCGCGCGGGCGAGCAGGTCGCGCACGGCGGCGTTGGCCTTGCCGTCCTCCGGCTTTGCGCGGACTTTGGCGGTGAGGCGGTTCCCGGCGATTTCCAACGCTTCGACTTTGGCGCCCGGGGTTACGCGCAGGGCCAGGGCTCCTTCCGCATCGACCAGCGCTCGCAGCGCCTCGGCATCAGGCAGCATCGCCCTGGGCCGCGCCATCAGCCCTTCAGCCCGAGCGCCTCGGCATGCAGGCGGCCATTGAGGACATAGCCCTTCACGCCCGCCTGGTTGGCGACAACGGCCTCGTCGGTCAGATCGCGCAGGTACTTTGCCGGGCGGCCCATCCAGAGCTGGCGAGCACCGATGCGCTTGCCGGTGAGCTGCGAGCCCGCCGCCAGCATGCCGTCGCTCTCGACATAGGAGCCGTCCATCACGATCGCGCCGAGGCCGATGAAGGCGCGGTCTTCCAGCGTGCAGCCGTGCAGCATGACCATGTGGCCGATCAGCACGTCCTCGCCGATGATCGTCGCGTAGCCTTCGGGGCGATGCGGCTTGGGGCTGTCGCAGTGGACGACGGTGCCGTCCTGGATATTGGTGCGCGCGCCGATGACCACGCGGTTGACGTCGGCGCGGATCACGCAGTTGTACCAGATGCTGGCGTCGGCGCCGATCTCGACGGCGCCGATGATGCGGCAGCCGGGCGCGATGAAGGCGCTGGAATGGATGCGCGGCGCCTTGCCGTTGAAAGGCGCGATTGTGATGTCGTTACGGTCGGTCATGGATTCCCCGTCAGCCTGCTCCAGCGGACATACGGCAGGATGGAAGCGTGATCGTCCGTCCAGGGTTCCGGCGCCCGTTCTTCGAGCTTGCTCCATGGGGCATCCGGGCGCTGCCTTGCAAGCCTGTCGAGCACGGCCCGATCCGCCGAAAGCGCGATCCAGCGCGAGGGGGTGTAGCGCACTTCGTCCTCGGGAAAGTCCAGCCGGGACAGCGCCATGAGCCCGCTCGCCCGCGCATTGGCGCCGACCACCGGCGCGAGGTCGATGTAGCGGTTGGAGATGTGCAGGATCAGCAGGCCCCCCGGCGTCAGCGCACGGCGGTAGACCGCCAGCGCCTCGGTCGTCAGCAGGTGCATGGGGATGGCATCGGAGGAGAAGGCGTCGATCACCAGCACGTCGAAGCTGCGCGGCGCGACGTGTGCCAGTTCCAGCCGCGCGTCGCCGATCACCACGCGGGCCTTGGGGGTGCAGTCCTTGAGGAAGGTGAACTGCCGCGTCGTGGAGAAGCGCAGCACGACTGGATCGATCTCGAAGAAGGTCCAGTCTTGCCCCGGCTGCGAGCGGCAGGCGAGCGAGCCGGTGCCGAGTCCGACGACGCCCACGCGCGCCTGCGGCCCCTCGATGGCGGGCACTGCCGCCAGCGCGAGGGCGACGCCGGAGCCGGGACCGTAATAGGTCAGCGCATCGTGCGCATGCGCGGGATCGAGCGCCTGCATGCCGTGCAGCGTGGTCCCGTGCGCCAGCGTGCGGAACCGTCCCTCCGCGTCGTCGCGCAGGGTATAAATGCCGAAATAGCTGCGGGTGCGCTCATGCTCCAGCGTCGCGCGCATGGTCCAGAAGCCGCCCTGCCCGACCATCGCGATCAGCAGCACCGCCGCGAAGCCCCAGCGCCATGCCATCACCATGATCCCGAGACCGACGAGGAACACCGTCAGCATCAGGCTGAACAGCGCCTCTTCCGGGTCGAGCATCGTCTCCAGCAGTTCCCAGCCGAGGAAACCTGCGAAGAGCAGCACCACGCCGAGCGCGATGCGCGCCATGCCGGGCTCCATATCGGTGCTGTCGCGCCAGTTCAGCAGCGGGCGCAGCGGCATCAGTAGCGCGGCGGCGAGGACCAGCAGCGGGTGCTCCCAGGCCCAGTCGAACACCAGCGGCGCGATCAGCGCGGTGAACACGCCGCCCAGCGCTCCGCCCGCCGACATGACGAGGTAGAAGCGGGTGAGCTGCGCCTCTCCCGGCCTCAGGTCGTAGAGCCGCGCGTGCAGCGTCGTCGCCACGCAGAGCAGCAGCAGGCAGGTGCCCGCCACGGCCCACAGGGTGCCCGACCCGTTCGACAGCATCGCGTAGCTGCCCATGAACAGCACCACCACCGGCGCCACGCGGCTGACGACGGTGGCCGGCCCGCGCCGATCGGAGAACGCGATCACGAAGCTCAGCAGGTAGAGCCCGAGCGGGATCACCCAGAGCAGCGGCATCGCGAAGATGTCGGTGGTGAGATGCGTGGTGGTCGAGAGCATCAGCCCCGAAGGCACCGCCGACAGCAGCAGCCACAGGCCGATGGTGCGGGCGGGGATGCGCTCCGAAGCGTGGGCCTGTGCGATCGGCGCAGGGGTATTGCGGCGGCTGAATCCGGCCAGCGCGATCAGTAGCACCAGCACGGCGAAGCCGCCAGACCACGCGAGGCTCTGCAGACGGACGCTCAGCAGCGGCTCGGCGAGCAGCGGATAGGCGATGAGCCCCGCGAAGCTCCCGAGGTTGGAGGCGGCGTAAAGCGCCCATGGCGCACCCGCTTCGGGCGCAGCGGCGAACCAGCGCTGCATCAGCGGCGCCTGCGCGGAGACTACGAAGAATACCGGGCCGATGCTCGCGCCCAGCAGCAATGGCACCCATGCGGCCTCGGGCAGCCCGGCGATGCGCGGCATGTCGATCAGGCCGACCGGAAGCGTCAGCGCGGCGACCAGCAGCAGCGCGAGGTGGATCATCGCCTGCCGCTTCAGCGCGAACCGGCCGAGCCAGTGAGCATAGGCGTATCCGGCCAGCAGCAGCGCCTGATAGACCAGCATCGCGCTGTTCCACACGTTCGGCGCGCCGCCGAGCCGGGGCAGCGCCATGCGCGCCACCATCGGCTGGACGAGGAACAGCAGGAAACTGCCGACGAGGATGGTGGCGACGAAAAGCCCGCGGCGCGGCGGGGTTGTCCGGGCGGTTTGCAGCATGTGCTCGGCGGTATCGGTCATTGCGGCAAGACAGGTACGTGGTGCCGGCAGGGAAGGATAGACCTTCACTCGTCATTGCAAGCGCAGCGAAGCAATCCAGGGCAGTCTCAAGCCGCCCTGGATTGCTTCGCTGCGCTTGCAATGACGAAGTGAGGGGTGATGACCTACGGTTGGCGCCCCGCGCGCCCAATGCTCCGCCACGCCTCGGCGGTGATCGAATGGACGATCGTATCGCCCACCGGCGGCTCGAACCGCGCATCGACGAAGTCCAGTTCCTCGCGCCGCACCATGCCGAGGCGCAGCATCAGGCCCCAGCTGGCGGTGTTCTCGATATTGGTGATGGCGAAAATCTCCGCCGCCCCGAACCGCTCGAACCCGGCATCGAGCGAGGCGATGGCGGCTTCCTTCGCATATCCCTGCCCCCAGGAATCCTCACGGAACCGCCAGCCGATCTCCATCTCGCCGGGGAACGTCGCCCCCGGCGCATCGATCACCTTGAGGCCGCAGAAGCCGAGCACCGCGCCGTCGTCCTTGCGCTCGACGATCCAGAAGGTGTGGCCGAGACGGTGCTGGAAGCCCAGCACGCGCTCCTCGAACAGCGCCACCTTGGCATCGTCCATGACGCCGCCGAGGTGGCGCATGACGGCGGGCGTGTTGGTGCCCTCGGCGAAGCGCGCGATGTCGCCCTCACCCCAGTCGCGCAGGATCAGGCGGTCGGTCTCGATCCTAACCACGCAACAGCCGCGCCGCATGAGCCGCATGGTATGTCAGCACGCCCGAGGCACCGGCGCGCTTGAAGGCGGTCAGCGTCTCCAGCACCATGGCGTCGCGATCCGCCGCGCCCGCCGCGACGGCGTGCTCGATCATCGCGTATTCGCCGGACACCTGATAAGCGAAGACGGGCACCTCGAAAGTGTCCTTCACCCGGCGGATGATGTCGAGGTAAGGCAGGCCCGGCTTCACCATCACCGTGTCGGCGCCCTCGGCGAGGTCCATCTCGACTTCGCGCAGCGCTTCCTCGGTGTTGCCGGGGTCCATCTGGTAGGTCTTCTTGTCGCCCTTGAGCAGCCCGCGCGAACCGACCGCGTCGCGGAACGGGCCGTAGAACGCCGAGGCGTACTTGGCGGCGTAGCTCATGATCTGGACGTTGATGTGGCCCGCGTCCTCCAGCGCGTCGCGGATGGCGGCGATGCGGCCGTCCATCATGTCTGAAGGCGCGATGATGTCCGCGCCCGCGTTGGCCTGGTTGAGCGACTGGCCGACCAGTGCCTCGACCGTCTCGTCGTTGAGGACGTAGCCCGCCTCATCGACCAGCCCGTCCTGTCCGTGGCTGGTATAGGGATCGAGCGCCACGTCGGTGAGCAGGCCGATTTTATCGCCCAGTTCCGCCCGGATCGCGCGGATCGCGCGGCACATCAGGTTGTCCGGATTGAGCGCCTCGGCCCCGTCCTCGCTACGGCGATCGGGCTGGGTGTGCGGGAACAGCGCGAGCACCGGGATGCCAAGGTCCACCGCCTCCTTCGCCCGTTCGACGATGAGGTCCACCGACCAGCGCGATACGCCCGGCAGCGCGGCCACGGGATGTTCGACGCCTTCGCCCTCGGTGATGAAGAGGGGCCAGATGAGGTCCGCCGGGGTCAGCACCGTCTCGCGGTGAAGCGCGCGGCTCCAGGCGGTGGCGCGGGTACGGCGGAGGCGGGTGTGGGGATACGTGCCGGTCATGGCGGGGTGCTTGCCGGAAAACGAAGGCGGGGGCAATCGGGGGAGGGTTGCGATTTGCGCGGGTTGGGGTGCACGGGACTGCCTTGATCCTCCCTGTCGCGAAGCGATGGGGAGGTGGCAGTCGCGCAGCGGCTGACGGAGGGGGCCGGCTCCCCCCTCCACCACCGACTTCGTCGGCGGTCCCCCTCCCCATTGCTGCGCAACGGGGAGGATAAGGCATCAGCGCCCCAGCTTGTCGATCTCGCGCGTGGTCTCGACCGGATCGCTCGCCACCGGCTCGATCGATCCCAGCGCCGCACCCGGAGTCACGCCCAGCAGTGCATTGAGCCGGGCCTTGAAGGCATCACGCTCGCGCCCGTCGATCTCGGGCCGCTGGATCACCGCGATTCCCGCCGGATTGATGGTGCGGCCGCCGCGATAGGCCTCGAAGTGGAGATGCGGTCCCGTCGAGAGCCCGGTGGAGCCCACATAGCCGATCACCTGCCCGGCTCGCACATGCGTACCATTGCTGACGGCGATGCGGCTCATGTGGCCGTAGCCGGTGCCGAGACCGCCGCCGTGCTGCAGCCGCACGTAGTTGCCGTGCCCGCCATGCCGCCCGGCGAACGTCACCACGCCGTCCGCCACCGCATAGATCGGCGCTCCATAAGGCGCGCCGAAGTCGATACCGGCATGCATCCGCACATAGCCGAGGATCGGATGGCGCCGCCCGCCATAAGGCGAAGTGATCCGCGTGCTCGCCACCGGCTGGCCGATCGGCACCGCGCGCGGCTGGCCGATGGAGCTGGCGGCGAACATCTGCCCATCATTGCCCCAGCGCATCAGCTGCAGCTGCGGCTTCCCGCCCCGCGCGACGCCTGCATAGAGCAGGTCGCCCACCTCGCGCTCGCCCTTGGCCGAGCGTTTGTAGGACAGGATCATGTCGAATTCGTCGCCCGAGCGCAGGTCGCTGTCGAGGCTGAGATACTTGTCCACCGCGCGCAGGTACGACTGGATCACCCCCACCGGCGCCCCGGCATTGCGCGCCGAGCGGTAGAGGCTGGAGCCTACGGTGCCGCGAATGCGCAGCGGGGTCTCGTCGACCCGGATCGGATGGCGCACCGCCATCAGACCACCGGCACCGCGCTCGATGGAAAGATCGAGGTCGAACCGCGCCCGGAACGACAGCGAATCGAGTGCCCGCGCCGCGCCCTCGGCGGGACGGCGGCCCAGCGTGATGTCGAACTGCGTGCCCGAACCGATCTCTCCGGCCGGCACGACCTGGCCGACAAGCTGCGTCACTTGCGCCACCTCGGCCGATCCCAGTCCCGCGCGCTGGAGCAGGCCGGGGAGGGTGTCGCCCTGTCCCAGCGTCGAGGTCAGCTGCACGGTAGGTCGCTCGGGCACACCGGTCAGCGGGCTGACCAGCGGCGTCGCACCCATGTGGCGGCCGGTGTCGGCGCCGAGAGCGAGCGGGGCGATCGACTGGCTGCGGAATTCGCCCTGCTGGCTGGCGTCCAGCGGCATCGTCGCCGCAGCCTCGACCGCGCTGAAACCGGGGAGCAGGGCCAGCGCCGCGCCGCTGAGGCCCAGCATCGTGGCGAGCCCGCGCAGCCACTTGCGGCTGCCGATGTCGGCGGCAAGGTCGGGGGCGAGTTCGATACGGTCGCACCAGCTCTCGACCCGGGCGCGCAGGGAAGGGCGGGGTGAAGCTTCGTCGTCCCGGACCTGATCCGGGACCGCTGGCCGAGAACGGCCTTGCTCGGCGGGAAACACCAGAAGCACGGCATCGTCGCGCCGTGTGGCCGCAGGCGTCAGCCCGTCCGGGTTCTGAGTTTCAGCGCGATCATCACGATCGCGCTGCTGCGGCTTGAACACCTTCGCGCGGTTCCCTCGTTGCAACCCTTTGGTCCGCGGCGGCGGACCTCGCGCAATTTCCCTGCCCGAACAAGGTTACGAACATCCTAAGACTGTGGATTCAGGGGGGTCTGCGGGATACCCCGAGTCTTGCGAGCGGCGGGCTGCGGTGCCACATTCACCGGCATAATGGTTCAGCACCGGAACGGCTCGGCATTAAAGGACGCTCCCGGCGCGGTGAAGGCGGTGCTTGGCCCGACCAACACCGGCAAGACACACCTCGCGATAGAGCGGATGTGCGCCCACTCCAGCGGCATGATCGGCTTCCCGCTGCGCCTATTGGCGCGCGAGGTCTACGACCGCGTAGTCAAGATCAAGGGCGAGGCCAGCGTCGCGCTCATCACTGGCGAGGAGCGGATCGAGCCGAAGAACGCCCGCTACCTGCTCTGCACGGCCGAGGCGATGCCCGTGTCCGAACGCTCGATGGCCTTCGTCGCCATCGACGAGGCGCAACTGGCGGCGGACCGCGAGCGCGGCCACGTCTTCACCGACCGCCTGCTGCACGCACGGGGTCGCGAGGAGACGATGATCCTCGGCTCCTCCACCGCCGAGCCGCTGGTGAAGGCGCTGGTGCCCGGGGTGGAGGTCGTCACCCGCCCGCGCTTCTCCACCCTGACTCACGCGGGCGCGAAGAAGCTCAGCCGCGTGCCGCCCCGCAGCGCCATCGTCGCCTTCTCGACCGAGCAGGTCTATGCCATCGCCGAAATGCTGCGCCGGTTCCGGGGCGGCGCGGCGGTGGTGATGGGCGCGCTCAGCCCGCAGACGCGCAATGCGCAAGTCGCGCTCTACCAGTCGGGGGAGGTGGATTATCTCGTCGCCACCGACGCGATCGGCATGGGCCTCAACCTCGATGTCGAGCATGTCGCCTTCGCGGGCCTCTCCAAGTACGACGGCCGCCGCCACCGCCGCCTGACGCCGCCCGAGATGGCGCAGATCGCCGGGCGGGCAGGGCGCCACCAGAAGGACGGCAGCTTCGGCACGCTGACGGGAACGGGCGGCCACGATTCCGAATTCGATCCGGAAGAAATCTACGCGATCGAGGAACACCGCTTCGCGCCGCTGACCAAGCTGTTCTGGCGCGAGCCGGAGCCCCGCTTCGACAGCCTCGCCACCCTGATCGCCGACCTCGAGACGCCGCCGCTGCGCCCCGAACTCGCGCCTGCGCCCGAGGCCATCGACCTTGCCGTGCTCAAGCGCCTCGCGGACGAGGGACCAGTGGCCGACACCGTTCGCGGCTTCGGTCAGGTACGCCGCTTCTGGGACGTGTGCCGCCTTCCCGACTTCCGCCAGCAGGGCGTGGAGACGCATTCGCGCTTCGTCGCGCGGCTGTGGCAGGACCTCCGCAGCGGCGAACTCGGGGCCGATTTCGTCGCCGGGCAGATCGCGCAACTGGACCGCACCGGCGGCGACATCGACACGCTGCAGGGCCGCATCGCCGCGATCCGTTCGTGGGCCTACATCGCCCAGCGTCCCGATTGGGTACTCGCCCGCGACGAAATGGCCGCCCGCGCCCGTGCGGTTGAGGCTCGACTTTCGGACGCACTTCACGGAAAGCTGACGGAACGATTCATCAACCGCAGGACGGCCGTTCTGATGAAGAAGCTGGGACCGGATACCGGACTGCTCTCGGTCCGGCTGGAAGACGAGGAAGTGCTGGTCGAGGGCGAGCACATCGGCTCGCTGCGCGGCTTCACCTTCCAGGTCGATCCCGGCGCGCGCCTGTCTGATCGCAAGCTGCTGCTGGCGGCGGCGGAAAAGCACTTGTCCACGCTGCTCGGCACGCGTGCGGATGCGCTGGTCACGGGCATTCACGAAGGCACCGCCGCGATCACCCTGGCCGACGGCGCGCTTGTCTGGGACGGGCAGAAGCTGGCGAGCCTCGGCCCCGGCCGCTCGCTGCTGACGCCGGTGATGGTGCCCGACCGCGCGCTCGATGCCGTGCCCGACGTGTCGCGCAAGGCGCTCGTCGCCGCGCTGGAAGTGTGGCTGGAGGCGGCGCTGAAGCCGCTCGCCCCGCTCGCCAAGCTGGACGAGGCGAGCCGCGCGACCGACGCCGGGTCGGACTTGCGCGCGCTGCTCATCACCCTGGTCGAGCGCGGCGGCATGACCCCGCGCGAGGATTCGGGGCTGGACCGACTCGACAAGCAGCGCCGCACGATGCTGGCGCGGCTGGGCGTGAGGGTAGGGGCGCTCGACCTCTTCGTGCCCGCCATGCTGCGCACGCCGGTCATCGCGCTGTGGCGGCAGCTGGCGAAAGTTTCGGGCAAGAAGGAGGGCGGAGCGCCCGCTCCCGACATGCCGCCGGTGCTGCCTGCCGGAAACCACCGCCCGCCGCCCGGCTACCGCGCGCTGGGCAAGCAATTGCTGCGCCTCGACATGGCCGAGAAGCTGCTGCGCGAAGCGCATGAACTTCGTGCGGCGGAAAAGCGCGGCAGCTTCGCGCTCGATCCGGCGCGGGCGGTCTCGATGGGACTGACGACCTCCAGCTATGCGCGGCTGCTCCGGCTCGGCGGATTCCAGCCGCTGATGCCGCGCGCGCTGGCGGAAGGACAGCACGGGCCGCCCGCCCCGGTGCGCTGGCGCTGGCGTCCGCCCCGCCGCCAGGCCGAGCCCGAGCGCGCGGCTCCGGTACGGCGCGACGGCGCCTTCGCGGCGCTTGCGGACATGGTGCGGTAGGCCGGGTGCGTTAGGGAGGACCGATGGCGACAGGGATGCGCGTCGACAAGCTGCTGTGGTTCCTGCGCCTCGCCAGGACCCGGCCGGTCGCGCAGACGCTGGCCGAAGAGGGCCACATGCGGCTCAATGGCCGCCGCATCGACCGCGCCCACCAGAAGATCGCGGCGGGCGACGTGCTGACGCTTCCGATAGCTGGAGGCGTGCGGGTGATAGAAGTCCTATCCTTGCCCGAACGGCGCGGACCCTATAGCGAAGCTGTCAGCTGCTACAGAGTGCTTGACGGCAGGCCCGTCGATCCCATAGCTGCGCCCGAATCGAATGACGCCTGAAGGAAGGATACCGCACTCATGACGTATGTCGTCACCGACGCCTGCATCAGGTGCAAGTACACGGACTGCGTGGAAGTCTGCCCCGTGGACTGCTTCTACGAAGGCGAGAACATGCTGGTCATCAACCCCAGCGAATGCATCGACTGCGGCGTGTGCGAGCCCGAATGCCCGGCGGAAGCGATCCTGCCCGACACCGAGAGCGGCCTTGAGCAGTGGATGGAGATCAACGCCAAGTATTCGGCGGAATGGCCCAACCTCACCACCCGCAAGGACGCGCCGGACGATGCCGACGCGATGAAGGGCGAGGAAGGCAAGTTCGAAAAGTATTTCTCGCCCGAGCCCGGCGAAGGCGACTGATCCTGCTGCGGCGGGCCTGAGGCTCGCCGATCAAAACCCGCAGATTCCCGTGGTTTGCGCTTTGTGCAACAGAGCCACGGAAGACCCATGAGGCGCGAAACGGAAACGTTTACGCGCCTCTGGATTTTTTGGCATATTGCTGCTATATAATCGTTCAACTGCCCGAGCCTTCTGCTCGTTCGGCAGGCATTTTCATTGCGAGGCAGGGTTCGAAAGCAGACGGTTGGGAGAGTGATCTGACCGGGCGCGGAGACGATTCGTCTCCCTGTCGCACCCCCGGTTATCTCCCGATTTGAACAAACTGGAACCCTGCAGGTGAAAGGACGATACATGGCAACCAGGATCGATGCATTCGATGTTGGAGATTACGTCGTTTACCCGAAGCACGGTGTTGGTCGGGTTATTGAGCTGCAGAAGCAGGAAATCGCCGGGATGCAGCTCGAGCTTTACGTGTTGCGGTTCGAGAAAGAGCGCATGACCCTGCGCGTTCCCGTCAACAAGGTCGAATCGATCGGCATGCGCAAGCTGTCTTCGGACAAGACCCTGCGCGAAGCGCTCGATACTCTCAAGGGCAAGCCCAAGGTGAAGCGTACCATGTGGTCGCGCCGTGCCCAGGAATACGAAGCGAAGATCAACTCGGGCGACCTCGTGTCGATCGCAGAAGTGACCCGCGACCTGTTCCGCGCCGATGACCAGCCCGAACAGAGCTATTCGGAGCGTCAGATCTTCGAAGCGGCTTCGTCGCGCCTGGCCCGCGAACTCGCGGCAATGGAAAAGACCGACGAGCAGGCCGCGCTCAAGAAGATCCTCGCGATCCTCAACGAGCACGCGCCCAAGTACTACGACACCGCCGAGACCGCCTGATCCTTCAGGCGTTCCACGTGGAACCATGGGGCCGCTTCCGCAAGGGAGCGGCCCCTGTCGTTTGTAGTCCGGCGTTTTCGCGGCGATTGTTCATTGCGCTGTCATCCGGCGCGTGTGAAGCTGAAGGGATGAAGCGTGTTGTCGTCCCCGTCGCCATTCTAATGGCCCTGCCGATGCTTTCGGGCTGCGTGCGCACCGCCGCAAGCATCGTCACCGCTCCGGTACGCGTGGCAGGCAAGGCGGTCGACTGGACCACCACCAGCCAGTCCGAATCCGACGAAAAGCGCGGCCGCGCCCTGCGCAAGCGGGACGAGGAACTGGGCAAGCTCAATCGCAGCTACGAAAAGAACACCCGCGACTGCCAGCGCGGTTCCGAAGCCGCCTGCGACCGTGCGCGCAACGATTACGGCGCGATGCAGGACTTGCGCGAAAAGGCGATCTGATCGCGCGCGGGGAGGGCGATGGTGCCTCCTCCCATCCTTCGACAAGCTCAGGATGAGCGGGTGGGAGGTTTATAACACCCTTCGCCGAGAGGTTCAAACTACCTCCGCTCACCCTGAGCTTGTCGAAGGGTCACCGCTGAGCTTGAGGAAAGCTCCAGCTATCAATGCACCGGCGGATCGACCGGCGGCACCTTGCCGACCGGCGACACCGGCTCGCCCGGTTCACGCGGCGGCAGGGCGTTTTCCGGCACTTCGTCGATCTGCATCGCCGGAGTCGGCACCTTCTCCAGATTGCGCGCGGTCACCCGGATCTGGTCGCCGTCGATCACGATCTCGTTGAAGCTCGGCGGGGTGGAGCGAATGCGCTTCGACAGCGTGCCCGCACCGATCATCCGCAGCGGCCCGGCGGGCGTCTGCTCGGTCAGGTCGAACGGGTCGTGGATATGGCCCGAGAGCACCGCCATGACCTTGCGCCCGGCCAGCACTTCCATCGTGCGGGTGCCGTTGATGGTCAGCAGCTTACCGTCCGCGCGGCGCTCGGGCAGCGGGTGGTGGCAGGTGACGAGGACGCGCGTGCCTTCGGGCAGGGCGTCGATCTGCGCCAGCGTCTGCTTCAGGGCATGATCGGTCACCCAGCCGTTCGACCAGGGGAAGCGCTGGTACTGCGCGCGCGTGGTCGTGCGCAGCGGCACGATGGCGAGGTTGGGCAGGTCCAGCTGGGTCTCGACCATCCGCTCGATCGCCTTGAACCGGCGATAGGGGTCGAAGAAACGCTGGTAGAGGTTGAAGTAGGGGATGTCGTGGTTGCCCACCTCGACCGTCACCGGCACGTCGAGCCCCTGAATCCACTCGCACGCGGCCTGGAATTCGGGGTGGCGGGCACGCATGGTCAGGTCGCCGGTGATCGCGACGGCATGCGGCATCTCACGATCGATGCAGGCCTTGGCCCAGTCGATGGCCTGCTGATCGACCAACCCGAAATGGATGTCGCTCAGGTGGAACAACCGCAACGGACCGTTGTACATCGAGGCCGTCTTGCCGTGCATTATCCGTCGAACTCCTTCGTCGTCACCAGGTCGACCTCGCAGGTGCCCAGTTCGAAAATTTCCTCGGCGGCGCCGTCGAACGGCTCGCCGTCTATCAGCAGGCCCATCGGCTCGCCCGTGGGGCAGACCAGCCGCAGCCTGGGGTGACGGCCAAGTTCGTCGTGCGGGCCGTCGCGAAAGTTCCGGTTGAGCAGGGCGATGCCTTGCCCGGCGTAGTCCCCCAGCGACTCGGCATAATAGCCGTTCGCTCGGAGGCCGTCGTCCTTGGGAACAACCGTGATCGCGGCATAGCCTTCCTCTCGTCCCCCGTCGACCTCCGTACTACCGACCTCGGCGCACATGACTTTCGGGCCGTTCGCGGACTGGGCGATCGCCTCGCGCGTCGAGGCGACGAAATCGATCACGTTCATCGCGCGCATCGCCTCGCGCACTTCGTTCCAAACCGTCCCCGGCCCGGCGAGCGCGCCGGTGAGGCCGATGCCGTGGCGGGAGACGATTACCGGCGGACGCACCGTGCTCAGGGCCGCGCCGGAAAGTCGCGCGACGATCTCGGGCGCAGGTACGTCGCCGTGCATGCGCTTGGCCAGCAGGTTCATCGTTCCGCCCGGCAGCACCAGCACGGCACCGCCCCAGCCATAGGCCTCCATGACCACCGAGTGCGTCGTGCCATCACCGCCGAATACCGCCAGCATATCCACGCCCGCCGCATCGAGATCGGCGGGCTGAGGGGCGGGATCGTCGGGAAAGCGCAGCACCCGGTCAGGGCCGAGGCCAGCCGCCTCGAAGGCGGCGAGCAGTTCCTCCACCGCCGCGTCGTTGTTGCTGCCGCTGGCCGCGTTGCAGACGAGCCAGACCTTTGCCGAAGATGTGCCGTTTGAAGTCATGCCCGCACAAGCGCCCGAGCCGGGGCAGGGTTCCCCGGCGAAGTTCCCTTCAAACGCGCCCGCTGAAGACCAGCCATGCGGACACGCCATTGAGGGCGGTATAGAGCGCGTAGATCAGCGCCCAGCCGGTCGCCCCCGACGCCGCGACGATCATCACGCCGACCAGCATTACGAACTCGACGATGAGGCTGAGCCGCCCGCCAAGCGCCTGGAAGAACCACGGCACATGCATCAGCATCGGGTGGTTGCTTTCGAGCAACGCCTTGTGCGCGGCGAAATTGACGATTCCGAGACAGAATACGAGGATCAGGGGGGTCATGTCCGGCCAGTCTATCGACTGCGCGGCAGCAACGCCACCGCCTTGCGCACGATTCGATCGCCCGTGGCGCACGACGCGTCATCATCTTGCATGTCGTTCGTCGACTACAAATGTCGTTGGTCCGTCTGCCTGCGCCTTCGTCGGATCACTTCTGCCCGCAATCGACCTTCGCGTGATCGTGTGCCGGATGTGAGGCACATCACACTCATCGAGCCGGACGGAACACAGTTCTTCCCCACGGCTCACACCGTGAGGAGGAAAATACCATGTTCAAGACCGCACCCAAGACCGCCATCTTCGCCGCCGCAGCCCTCTGCACCGTCGGCCTGTTCTCGGCCCCGGCCGCCTTCGCCAAGAGCGTCGAAGTCCGCTACGCCGACCTCGACCTCGGCACCGTCGAAGGGCAGGGCATGCTGCAGAAGCGCATCAACAAGGCCGCCCGCAGCGTCTGCCGCGTCAGCCGCCCGACGACGGGCACGCACATCGACAGCAACGTCGACACCGAGTGCTACCGTCAGGCCCGCCTGAACGTGCAGCAGCAGGTCGCCGCCGCGATCGACAAGGCCGACGACACCCGCCTCGGCGGCTAAGGCTTAAACCCCATCAATCCAGGTCCCAAAAGAAGAAAAGACCCGGAAAAATCCTGATGGCGGGCTTAGCGGCCCGCCATTTTCTTTACGCCGGGAAGATACGTTCGACCGATCCGCAAGGCCTCTCCGTCCGCCGTTTCCGCCGACCAGACGCCTAGTCCCTCATGACGCAAGCCCGAAACGTGGCTGCGTTGCAGGATGCAGCTGCGATGGATACGGATGAACCGCTCGGGGTCGAGGCGCTCCTCCAGACTGGTGATGGTCTGGAGCAGCAGGTAGCTCTGCGTCCCCACATGCAGCCGCACGTAATCGCGCTCTGCATCGATGCGCTGGACCTCGGCGGCGGGCACACGCACCAGTTCGGATCGGTGCGGCACCCAGAATTCGTCGAGCCACTGGCTGAGCGCCGGAACCTGCGCCCGCTCGCCCCGGCGCGACACCACGCGGGTCACCGCGCGCTGCAGGCGATCAGGCGCCACCGGCTTGAGGACATAGTCCACCGCATCGAGATCGAAAGCCTCGACCGCGAACTCATCGTGCGCGGTCACGAAGATCACCGCCGGAGCGTCCGGCCGGCCGCCCAGCGTGCGCGCCACGGTGAGCCCGTCGGTCTCCGGCATCGTCAAGTCGAGCAGCACCAGGTCGGGCGTCAGCGCATCGATCAGCCGCAGCGCGGCCTGGCCGTCGCTCGCCGTGCCGATCACGGAAATTCCTTCGATCCGGGAGCAGATCACCTGCATGCGCTCGACCGCCAGCGGCTCGTCGTCGACGATCAGGGTGCGCAGGGGAGCGGCAGGCGCCGCGCCTTCGGGCTCAGACATTACCCGCCTCCAGCGGCATGCGCAGGATCGTCGCGAAACCGCCGTTCGGGCGCTTGCCGTAGGAGATCGTCGCAGCCTCGCCGTAACGCGCCCGCAGGCGGTCGCGCACGTTGTTGAGGCCGATGCCGCAACCCTCGGTCTTGATCTTCAACTCGCCGCTCATCTCTCCGGGTCCATCGTCATGGACGGCGACGACGAGCTGGCCACCCTCGCGCCGCGCCTCGATGGCAATGGTCACCGGCCGCTGCGTCGCGGCGACGGCATACTTCACGGAATTCTCGACGAGTGGTTGCAATATCATGCCCGGAACTTTCGCATCGAGAACGGCCTCGTCAATATCGATATGCGTTAGCAATCGATTGGGGAAGCGGACTGCCTCGATCGCGAAGTAAAGGCGCTGCAGCTCTATCTCGTCAACCAGCGAAAGATCGTTGGTGGGATCACCTGACAAAGTGCGGCGGTAGAACGTCGACAGCGTCTGGATCATCTCTTCGGCATCGTCCTGCCGTCCGACCATGACCAGCGCCGACAGCGAATTGAGCGTGTTGAACAGGAAGTGCGGATTCACCTGATAGCGCAGCGAACGCAGTTCGGCCTGTTCGGCGGCGCGGCGGTATTCGCCCTCGCGCCGTTCTGCCGCGCGGGCCTCCTCGGCCTTGGCGAGCGCGAAGTAGAGCGCCACCCACGCGAGCACGAGGAAATAGCGGCCGAACGCCGTGTCAGCGATGTTCGCCCAGCGCCCGAAATTGGCGCCGAGGGCAGAGTTGGTCTTGATCGTGATCGCCGAGGAATGCTGCGGCTGGGCTGCGCCGCTTTCCTCGCTCGGCGCATCCGTCGGCTCGTCCGGAACCTCGCTGGATCCAGGTGCGGGCGGGGCGGGGGGAGCGGGCGGCGGCAGGATCTTGGGCAGGTCCACCAGGATGTTGCCGGCCTCGTCCTGCGTGATGCGCACGTTGCCCGCAGCCACTGCTGCCGCATCTTCCTCGCTGCCGTAGGCTGCCGGGCGTTCTATGTCGGAGAAGATCACGTCGTTGACGATGCTGAGCACCAGCGACAGCGGGAACGCGCCGATCAGCACGATGGCGAAGCGGACCCGGCCCGATTTGCGATCCAGCAACTGGAGCAGCGGCCAGACGGCGGCCATCACCAGCATCGAGACGATGCAGATCGTCAGGCGCCGCGACAGGAACGACCAGTCGAGGTCGAACCCCATGACCAGACCGCGCAAGCTGGCCACGATGAAGTAGCAGGCCCACAAGGCCGCCAGCGACAGGAGGACGAGCCGCGCCGGAACGCGGGGAGGGGGTGCTGCTTCGGACATTACCGCCCGGTCTAGCGCGAAAACGGTTCGTCGCACCACACCTTCCATCGGACGGAGATTGTCGTTGGTCGAAGGGGGGGTCTAGCCGAAGGGGCTTCGACAAGCTCAGCCTGAGCGGAGTGGAGAGCGGACTCTATATTCCGCTCAGGCTGAGCTTGTCGAAGCCCCCTCCTCATCAGGAGAAGGGGGCAATCGGTTACGCCTGCAGGTGTTCCTCGGCGATCTTGGTCTTCCACACCGGCGGGGCCAGCGTGTGGACGTTCTTGCCTTCGGAATCGACGGCCACGGTCACCGGCATGTCCTGCACGGTGAATTCGTAGATCGCCTCCATGCCGAGGTCCGCGAAGCCGACGACCTTGGCTTCCTTGATCGCGCGCGCGACGAGGTAGGCGGCGCCGCCTACCGCCATCAGATAGGCCGACTTGTGCTTGGCGATGGACTCGGTCGCCGCCGGGCCGCGCTCGGACTTGCCGATGCTGGCGAGCAGGCCGAGGTCGAGCATGGTGTCGGAGAACTTGTCCATGCGGGTGGCGGTGGTCGGGCCGGCCGGGCCGACGACTTCCTCGCGCACCGGATCGACCGGGCCGACGTAGTAGATCACGCGGCCCTTGAAATCGACCGGCAGTTCCTCGCCCTTGGCCAGCATGTCGGCGATGCGCTTGTGCGCGGCGTCGCGCCCGGTCAGCATCTTGCCGTTGAGCAGCAGGCGGTCGCCCTGTTTCCAGCTCTGGACTTCCTCAGCGGTCAGCGTGTCGAGGTTGACCTTGATCGCTTCCTTGCTGGGCTTCCACTCGACCTTGGGCCATTCGTCGAGGTTCGGCGTCTCGAGGAAGCTCGGGCCGGAACCGTCCAGCGTGAAGTGCGCGTGGCGGGTGGCGGCGCAGTTCGGGATCATCGCGACGGGCTTGCCCGCAGCATGGCACGGCCAGTCGAGGATCTTGACATCGAGGATCGTGGCAAGGCCGCCGAGGCCCTGCGCGCCGATACCTAGCGCGTTGACCTTGTCGAAGATCTCGATGCGCAGCGCCTCGATATCGTTCTGCGGGCCGCGCTGCTTCAGCTGCGCCATGTCGATCGGCTCCATCAGGCTCTGCTTGGCGAGCTTGACGCAATGCTCGGCGGTGCCGCCGATGCCGATGCCCAGCATGCCCGGCGGGCACCAGCCGGCACCCATCTGCGGCAGCATCTCGATCACCCAGTCGACGATGGAATCGCTGGGATTCATCATCTTGAACTTGGACTTGTTCTCAGACCCGCCGCCCTTGGCCGCGACGTCGACCGAGATTTTCGAGCCCGGGACCATCTCCACCGACAGCACGCAAGGAGTGTTGTCCTTGGTGTTGCGGCGGGTGAAGGCGGGGTCGGCCAGCACCGAGGCGCGCAGCTTGTTCTCGGGGTGGTTGTAGGCGCGGCGCACGCCGTCATCGACGACGTCTTGCAAGCTGCGCTCGGACTCGAGGCGGCAATTCTGGCCCCACTCGATGAAGACGTTGACGATGCCGGTGTCCTGGCAGATCGGGCGGTGACCCTCGGCGCACATGCGGCTGTTGGTCAGGATCTGGGCGATGGCGTCCTTGGCCGCCGGGCCCTGCTCCGCTTCGTAGGCGTCGCCCAGCGCGCGGATGTAATCCATCGGGTGGTAGTAGCTGATATACTGCAATGCGTCGGCGACGGACTCGATGAGGTCCTCTTCGCGGATGGTCACCATTTCTGTCATGGAATTCTCCGGTCTTCTTGGCCCGATCTGGCGGATAACGTCGGATTTTTGCCGCTCCATAAGCCGCATGGGCGTGATCGTCAAAGTGCTTGATCGGATCGACGGGCGTTGTTTCATGGGGCTTGGCCTGAGAGGCCGGTTCGCATAGAAGCGGCCGCATAGTGTCGTCTTCGCGATTGCAGCGATCTGCCGCAAGCCCCGCGAGCGAGTGAGGGAATACACGAATGACCTTGACCGAGGACCGGTCGGCTCCTGCCACCGACTTTTCTGCCGCCCGTCGCGCCATGATCGTCAGCCAGCTGCGGACCAGCGGCGTGAACGAGCCCTGGGTGCTGGAAGCGATGGCCGGTGTTCCACGTGAAAACTTCGTGCCCGCCGAACTGCGCGACGCCGCCTATATCGACCGCGCCGTGCCGCTGGGCGATGGCAAGTTCCTCGGCGCCCCGCTGGTGCAGGGCAAGATGCTGCAGGAAGCCGTTCCGGCGAAGACCGACAAGGCGCTGATCGTCGGCGACGGCGAAGGCTACCTCGCCACGCTGCTGCGTCCGCTGGTCGGCTCGCTCAACGCCGTGGCGCCAGCCGCTGCCGGTGAAGCCGCTTCAGGCGAATACGACCTCATCGTCATCGACGGCGCCATCGAAGTGCTCCCCGATGCCCTCTCCGCACGTCTCGCCGAGGGTGGCCGCGTGGTGACCGGCGTGACCGAGCGCGGCGTGACCCGCCTTGCGGCCGGCACCAAGGCAGGCGGCGTGACCTCGCTGCTGCCGCTGGCGGAGCTGGGGATTCCCGTGCTTCCCGAATTCGCCGCTCCCAAACGCTGGAGCTTCTGAGCATGGCCCGGATCGCGTGGCGTTCCGGGCTGCTCGCGGGGGGATGTCTGATACTGACGGCCGGCGCGCCTGCGCGGGCCGACACCCTGCGCGATGCGCTCGTTTCCGCCTATCAGACCAATCCCACGCTGGAATCGGCGCGCGCCCAGCAGCGCGCCACCGACGAAGGCGTGCCGATCGCCAGGGCTGCGGGGCTACCCAGCCTCAGCACGACCGAAACTTATACCAAGAACCTGAAGCAGAGCGAAAACTCGCTCACGGCTCCGTCGAAGATATTCACCGCGGATGCCCAACTGGGCGTGCCGATCTATTCGGGCGGCGCGGTCAGGAACCGGGTCAAGGCTGCCAAGATCCGCGTCGGCGCCGGTCAGGCCGATCTGCGCGGCACCGAGGCTTCGGTCTTCTCGCAAGTCGTCGCGGCGTACATGGACGTGATCCGCACGGAAGCGATCGCCGGGCTTAACCGCAAGAACGTGGCGGTTCTCCAGACCAACCTCGATGCGACCAACGACCGGTTCCAGATCGGCAACCTCACGCGCACCGACGTCGCCCAATCGCAATCGCGCCTTGCGACGGCAAAAAGCGATCTGCTGACGGCGGAAGCCAACCTTGCCGCCGCGCGCGAAACCTACATCCGGTTCGTCGGTCATGCACCCGAAGCGCTCGACGCGCCGCCGCCGCTGCCGAACCTGCCCGCCAACGCCAGCGAAGCGGCGACGATCGCGCTCGATGCGAACCCGGACATCATCGCTGCACGCGAACGCAGCAAGGCCGCGGACAAGGACATCGACGTTGCGGGCGCCAGCCGCCTGCCGACGCTGAGACTGTTCGGCCAGGGTACGTACAACAACTACTTCAACACGCTGGCGCGCGGCGCGGTGAACGCGAGCGTGGCGCAAAGCGATTCGTCCGCGCAGGCCGGGGCACAGCTGTCGATCCCCATCTTCCAGGGCGGCCTTCCCGCCGCGCAGCGTCGCCAGGCACAGGCGACGGCTTCGGCCACGCTGGAGCAGGAAATCGCCACCGAACGCGACGTGATCGCGCAAGTTCGCTCGGCCTTCACCTCCTACGTCGCCTCCAACGACCTGATCCGCTCCTCGCAAGTCGCGGTGGATGCGGCGACGTTGAGCCTGGAAGGCGTGAAGGCGGAGAATTCGGTGGGTCGGCGCACGATCCTCGACATCCTCAATGCCGAGCAGGAATTGCTGAACGCGCAGGTCACGCTGGTGACGGCGCGGCGCAATGCCTACGTCGCCGGGTTCTCCCTGCTCGCGGCGATGGGCAAGGCCGAGGCGCGCGATCTGGGCCTCGACGGCGGCACCCTCTACGATCCCGACGTCAATTACGAACGCGTGCGCGGCAAGTTCTTCGACTGGGACGACGACGATGCGCCAGTGGCCCGGTCCACGCGCACCGTTGACACGCCGGTGCAGGACGGCAACATTCCCGCTTCGCAGGAGCCCTGATCCCGTTTGCGGATAAGGACTTGGATGCGCGGGACTACAGGGATTTAGGCAGATGCGTCAGAACGGTGAACCTTCGGTCGAGGAGATCCTCCAGTCGATCAAGCAGGTCATCGCGCGCGATTCCCGCCTCGAAACCCGTACCAGCCGCACCGAACGCCTGATGCGCGAGCCGGAACCGCTCTACGCCGACGAGGATGAGGACGATGTCCTCGAACTCCAGGAAGCCTCGCAGATTACCGCAGCGGGCGAGACCGACGAAGGCCCGTTGCTGCACGATCAGGCGCGCGATTCGATGCGCGAATCGCTCGCCGCGCTCGCCATGCTGTCCGAGCCCGGCGCGCAGCCGCAGATCGTCCGCTCCGGAGAAACCTCGCTGGAGGCGCTCGCCAAGGAGCTTCTCCGCCCGGCACTGACCGAATGGCTGGACCGCAACCTGCCGGCTATGGTCGAACGCCTCGTCGCTGCCGAAATCGCGCGGATCGTCGGCAAGAAGGGCTGATGGGGCTTCGACAAGCTCAGCCTGAGCGGCGTTGAGAGGTTTACAACTACACCCGCTCACACTGAGCTTGTCGACGGGTCACGGATGAGCCTGTCGAAGCCCCATCGCCCGGACGGGCTGGACCTCAAGGCCCACACTTCCTACCTTCACCGGGTATGCCGAAACCCGATCCCGCGCTGCTCGATCCCGCGCGCTACCCGTTTTCCTGCCGCATCGAGCCGCGCTTCGGCGATCTCGACGTCAACATGCACATCAACAACGTGGCGATGGCCGGATTCCTCGAGGATGGCCGCGTGCGCTTTCACCGTGCCAGTCGCTATCGCGAGGGACTTGTCGGTCTGTCCTCGATGATCGTCAGCATCGGCATCGAATATCTCGGCGAGGCGCACTATCCCGATGCCCTGACCGTCCATACCGCCATCGAGCAGGTCGGGCGTTCCAGCCACGGCCTCGTCCAGTTGGTGACGCAGGACGACCGGATGGTCGCGTTCTCCCGCTCCACGATGGTAACGGTCGGCGAGGACGGCCCTGCGCCGATGCCAGCCACTTTCGCCAGCCAGACCGAGGAATGGAAACTGCGGCCATGAGCCACCACGCCATCGCCAAGGCCGAGGAAGCCTTCGCCAAGACCGGCAGCGACATGATCCGCCGCCACATCTTCATATGCGCCGAACCGCAAAAGGGCGAATGCTGCTCGCCCGAGAAGGGGCAGGCCGCGTGGAAGTTCCTCAAGAAGCGGCTCAAGCAGCTCGGGCTGGACGGAAAGGGCGGCGTGGCCCGTACCAAGGCGGACTGCCTGCGCATCTGCCACGCCGGGCCGGTCGCGGTCGTGTGGCCGGACGGAGTCTGGTATCACTCGTGCGACGAGGACGTGCTGGAGCGGATCATCCAGCAGCACCTCATCGGCGGAGAGCCGGTCGAGGAGTTTCGACTGCACGCGCCGGGAGGTTGAGGCCCACCCCGTCCGGCTAGATCGCTACGCTCTCAAGCCTCCCGACCCTCCCGCAAGCGGGAGGGCTGACGCACATCTCCCCTCCCGCTTGCAGGAGGGGTAGCGAGACTTGGGAGCTTGCTCCCTAGTCGCAGCGGGGTGGGGCTGACGGCGGGCCCTTACTTGTAAGGATCATCATCCTCGAGCGGATCGACGATCGCCTCGTCATGCCCGGTCCCGCTCGACAGGAAAGCAAGCCCCATCAGCGCCGAGGCCAGCAGCATGGTGAAACCGATGCCCAGCGCGGTCGCGATGTAGAAGTGGATCGAGACCATCCCGTTGGAGCGGTACAGCAGGATTATCGACCCGATCACCAGTCCGACCGTGATCGTCATCATCCAGCGCATGATGCGCAGGTAGCGCGCCCAGGCATGGGCAGCCTTGCCGGGATCGTCGAGGGGCGAAGACGGTATCATCGCGCCCTATCTGGGCCTGACGGCGTCTCATCGCAAGCATGACGTGACGAGTCCGACGCGGCTGTGATACGCTCCGCCCCGGGGGCAAGCTGCGGGAACAGAGGCTCCTTTCAGGAACAGGGAGAGCTGACGATGACCATCGGTCGAATTATCGAAGGCCGCGATGCCGTAGTCACCTGCGACGTTGCCATGACCGTGCGCGAGGCCGCCGGAATCCTCGCCGAAAAGAGAATCGGCGCAGTGCCGGTGATGGAAAACGGCGAAATCGCCGGAATCTTCTCCGAACGCGACGTAATCTACAAACTGCGCGAACTGGGCGCCGACATGCTCGACATGCCGCTCGGCCACATCATGACCGCGCTGCCCGTGACCATCGAGCCCGAAACCTCGGTCATGGCGGCGCTGTCGCTGATGACCCGCCGCCGCATTCGCCACCTGCCCGTGGTGAAGAACGGGCGCATGGTCGGGTTCGTATCGATCGGCGATCTGGTGAAATACCGGATCGACAAGATCGAGAACGAGGCTGCCGCGATGCGGGATTACATCCAGACGGCGTAAGGGCTTCGACAGGCTCAACCTGAGCGGAGTTGAAGGTGTGGCACCACGTCCGCTCACCCTGAGCCTGTCGAAGGGTCACCCCGAGCTTGTCGAAGGGTCAGGCCGCGCCTACATCGGACGCATGGAACAGCAGACCGTGACTCTCAGCCCCTCGGCCGCCGCGCGCGTCGCCGCGATCGCGAGCAAGCAGGGCAAGCCCGCAATCCTGCGGCTTGCCGTCGAAGGCGGGGGCTGCTCGGGCTTCCAGTACAAGTTCGGCCTCGCCGACGCCCCCGACGCGGACGACAGCGTGGCCGAGACCGACGGGGTGAAGCTCCTTGTCGACTCGGTCAGCCTCGACCTCGTCCAGGGTTGCGTCGTCGACTTCGTGGAGTCGCTAGGCGGCGCGGCGTTCCGGGTGGAAAACCCGAATGCCGCCGCAGGCTGCGGCTGCGGGTCCAGCTTCTCGGTATGAGGATCTCCACCTTCAACATCAACGGCGTCAAGGCACGCCTGCCCCGTCTGCTCGAATGGCTCGAGGAAACCCGTCCCGCCGTCGCCTGCCTGCAGGAGATCAAGACGCAGGACGAAGGCTTCCCGATCGCCGAGTTCGAGAAGCTGGGCTACAAGGGCATCTGGCACGGCCAGAAGGGCTTCAACGGCGTCGCCATCCTCGCCGACGGGGAAATGCCCGTCGAAGTCCAGCGCGGCCTCGATGGCGAGCCCGAGGACGAACATTCGCGTTATCTTGAGGCGCAGGTCTTCGGTGTGCGGATCGTGTGCATCTACCTGCCCAACGGCAATCCGCTGCCCGGCCCCAAGTTCGACTACAAGCTGCGCTGGATGGAACGCCTGCGCCGCCGCATGGACGTGATCAAGGCCGAGGAAGTGCCGGCCATCATCACCGGCGACTACAACGTCATCCCGACCGACCGCGACGTCTGGACGCCCTCTGCAATGGCCTCCGACGCGCTGATGCAGCCGGAATCCCGCGACGCCTACTTCCGCCTCCTCGGAGACGGCTGGACCGACGCGCTCGCCACGCACAACCCGCGCGGAGGGGTGTGGACCTACTGGGACTATCAGGCAGGCGCCTGGCAACGCGACCACGGCTTCCGCATCGACCACTCGCTGCTCTCGCCCGAACTGGCGGACCGGCTGGCGGCGTGCGGTGTCGACAAGGTTCATCGCGGGCGGGAAAAGGCCAGCGACCATGCGCCTGTGTGGGTCGAACTGAAGGCCGCCTGAAACAAAAAATCCTCCCCGTCGCGAAGCGATGGGGAGGGGACCGCCGACGAAGTCGGTGGTGGAGGGGAAATAACCCCTCCGTCAGCCCTGCGGGCTGCCACCTCCCCATTGCTTCGCAACAGGGAGGATCAGCGATCAACGATAGAAGATGTGGTTATCCACCTGAGCCAGCTTCGTCAGCTTGCTCCAGCGCGGCGACACGCGCTTGGCGTGGAAGAACAGTGCGCCCTTGGCCTTGCTCTTCCAGGCGCCGTCCTCGGCGATCTGGGCGATGGCGACGGCTTCCTGCCAGCTGGGCGAATTCTCACGCACGGCGGGCATCGAACGGCCCCGGATGAACGAGAACTGCGAGGGCTGGTAGACCACGCCGCAATAGCTCGTCGGGAAGCGGCCCGACTTGGTGCGGTTGACGATCACACGGCCCACGGCAAGCTGGCCTTCCAGCGATTCACCGCGTGCTTCGAAGTAGATCGCGCCGGCAAGGCAGCGCATGTCGCGCGACATGTCGTCCGGCGTCTCCTGCTGAGACACCAGTTCCTGAAGGGAATCCGCATCGGGGGCGTCTGCTTCCTCGGTCTCGGTCTCGGCGGCGGGAAGCGCCTGCACGACCGGTTCGGAAACGAACTGCGGGGTGGGCTTCGTTTCTACCAGCGTCGGAATGAAATCCGATGCGGCGGCGCCCGAGCCCGTGGCGCCTAGAAGAGCGGTGAGAACCGTCGCGGCCAGCGCAATCGCGCTCGCCCACTCAACTTTCTTTCGCATTCAAACTTGATCAAAGGCGGTGAACCGGTCCGACACAGGCTGGAACGGAATGCCACGAAGTGACGTTCTGTTTCCGTCGAGCCTGCCGACGATTCCCCGTCTGCGTGCTAGCCGGACGAGCCGAAGTGCTGTCCGAGCCGCTTTCGCGTCAGTGAAGGGGGCCTTTAGGCTGTGGGCCGGGCAAGTCAACCCGCACCGGGTCAGGCCCCGATGAAGCGTTCGGCGTCTGCGCCATCGAGTTCGACGATCCACACGTCGGGGTCCTGACGCTTGCGCCGGTCGAGGTACTCCTGAAATTCGAACGGGTTTTCAGGATCCTGAGTCTTGGAGCAGCGCCAGCGCCGGGTGCCGTCGAGCTCCGGCATCCGTTCATGAAGGCGCACATTCGATCCGTTGTGCGAAAGAACGACAAGGATCGTCCCGGCGTCCTGTTCGCCTTTAGCCAGCACCGTCGCGAATCCGCCCTCGCCATTGACGCGGCGAATCAGTGCGGAAACCTCGAGGTGAGCGGGGAGGCGGGCATCCATCAGGCTTGCGGAATCGAATAGCCGGGCAGGCTGGAGAGCGCGATGCGCGATCGCATGAACGTTCCGGTGCCGCGCCCGCATTCCTCGCCGTCCTCGTCGATCAGCCAGGACTCGGCCACCAGCACGCGGCGGCGACCGCTCACCCAGCGGCCCTCGCACACGATACGGCCGCCCTTGATGGGCTTGGACAAGTGCAGGTTGAACGAGGTCGTCAGCAGGAAGCGATCGGTGACGTGAGTGTTGGCGGCGTAAAAAGCCGCATCGTCGAGCATCTTGAAATAAATGGTCCCGTGCGCCGCCCCGGCCGCATGGAAACAGTCGGGCTCGACCAGGAACGTGATGCGCGCATGCCCATCGCCGACGATTTCCAGCTTTGAGCGGAACATCTGGTTGATGGGGGCGGAGGCATAGAGCCCCTCCAGCGCGCGCCAGTGGAGCCCGGCGCCGCCCTGACTTTGGCCTTCGGCAGTGTCTTCAGGCGGCATCGCGGTCGATGACGTTGCTCAGCAGGCTGTAGAGCGCTTCGGTGCCCGGAGCGGCCAGCAGAGCTTCGTGCATGCGCTCGTCACGCATCATGCGCGAGATTGCCGCCAGAGCATGAAGATGTGTCGCGCCCGCGCCTTCGGGGGAGAGCAGGCCGAACACGAGGTCGATCGGCACGCCGTCCGCAGCTTCGAATTCGACCGGGGAAGCGAGGCGCATGAACACGGCAACGGGACGCGTCAGCCCGGCCATGCGTGCATGGGGGATGGCGATGCGTCGCCCGAACCCGGTGCTGCCAAGCTGCTCACGCTCGGTGATGCGCGCCAGCACGGCCTGATGGTCGAGACCATAGACCGAAGCGAACCGAGCCGCGAGGCGGTCCAGGATGATGTCCTTGCTGTCCGCGTCGAGGGTGATGACAGCCTCGGGCGCCAGCGAAAAAAGCCCACTCATTGCGTTTCTGATACTTGACCGGTTGCCAACATTGCATGCTCCGAAACCCCCGGCGGAAAACCGGGGGTTCGTTTCTTCCTCTCGTTGCGATCAGAAGCTGTGCGCGAAAAGCGTCAGTGCGGTTCGACCCAGCCGATCGACCCATCACCGCGGCGGTAGACCATATTATGCCGCCCGGTGCCAGCATTTTTGAAGAAGAGAGCCGTAGTATTGCGCAAGTCGAGCATCATTACCGCGTCCGAAACGGTGGCTTCGGGAACGTCCACCCGGGTTTCGGCGATGACCACGGGGGCGTCGGCTTCGAGGTCGTCCGTGTCGTTGTCTGCGACGTTCTCCTCGAAGATCGTGTAGGCGGCGTCCTCGGCCGCATTGGCATGGGCCGTCTGTTCGGAGCGGTCCTTCAGGCGGCGCTTGTAGCGGCGCAGCTGCTTGTCGATCTTCTCGGCGGCCTGATCGCAGGCGACATGCGCGTCCTGCGCCATGCCGCTGCCCTTGAGCACGAGGTTCTGCATCACGTGCATGATGATGTCGCACTTGAACGCCCCCGCCGGCGCTCGGCCGAAAGTGACGTGAGACGACAGCGCCCGGTTGAAATACTTCTCGATGATCGCCGTGAGCTTGTCGTTGGCGTGGACCTGCAGGGCCTCGCCGGTTTCGACCTGGTGACCAGAGACGCGGATATCCATGGGCGTTTCTCCTTAGACTTAGAGTTCAGGCACCCCAGAGCGGGGTATCGACCGACTTGAGAAACTCTGCGTGCGCAGAGAGTTCCGCCTCGGTAGCCGCGTGGGGACGCGGCTGACGGAAAATACGGTTCTTCGTGTTGAGAACCTTGATTTCCGTCACGATCTCAGTGGTTTCTGCAGAAAGTTCGAGGCCGATCTGACGGCCTCCCCGCAGTTCCACGTAAACTTGGGCAAGCAATTCGGAGTCGAGCAGCGCGCCGTGCTTGGTGCGGTGGCTGCGGTCGATCCCGTAGCGACTGCAAAGCGCGTCGAGCGAGAGCTTGGCGCCGGGATGGCGCACTTTGGCGAGCGCCACGGTATCGACCATGCGCTCACGCGAAACCTCGGGAAGCCCGCATAGCTTCAGCTCGGCGTTGATGAAGTTGAAGTCGAAGTTGGCGTTGTGCGCCACCATCGCGCTGTCCTCGATGAAGTCGAGGAATTCCTGCGCGCAGGCCGAGAACAGGGGCTTGTCGGCGAGGAAGGCGTCGGACAGGCCGTGCACCGCCTCTGCCTCCGCGGGCATGCCGCGTTCTGGGTTGAAATAGGCGTGGTAGGTGCGCCCGGTCACCACCCGGTTGACCATCTCGATGCAGCCGATTTCCACCATGCGGTCCCCGTTTTTCGGGTCGAAGCCGGTCGTTTCGGTGTCGAAGATGATCTCTCTCATCCCTCTCCATATCTGCCTGTGCGCCCCCATGTGCAAGGGGCTGGAGCGGATTATTCGGCTCGCCTCAGCGCCTGCACGATACCGGCCACCTGTTCGCGGGTCGCATCGAGCGTAGTGCCGGTGTCGATCACGTAGTCGGCACGCGTGCGCTTCTCGGCATCGGGCACCTGAAGTGCCAGAATCTGCTCGAATTTTTCCGCAGTCATGGCCGGCCGCGCGAGCACCCGGCGGCGCTGTTCCCCGGCCGGGGCGGACACTACCGCGACGGCATCGAGGCACTTTTCGCTGCCCTTTTCGTAGAGCAGCGGAATGTCGAAGACGACCAGCGGCGCCTCGGCATTGTCCCGCAGGAAGTCCCCCCGCATCGCCGCGACGGCGGGGTGGACGATTCGCTCCAGAGTCACGAGCTTGTCCTTGTCCTGGAACACGACGGCACCCAGCAGGGGTCTAACGACACCTGACGCATCCGTAGTGCCGGGAAAGGCCGCCTCGATCAGCGGCACCAGCGCGCCGTTCGGACCCTGCAGTTCGTGCACCGCCGCATCGGCATCGAACACCGGCACGTCGAGGTCGCGCAGCATCTGCGCGACCGTCGACTTGCCCATGCCGATCGATCCGGTGAGGCCCAGAATTTTCACGACAGAATCAGCTCGCGCAAAGCGGCGTCGCGGTCGCGGGGAGGGCGGGCGCCGAAGAAATGCGTGAACGCTGAGTCCGCCTGACCGATCAACATGGCGAGGCCGTCCACCGTCTCGAACCCGGCGCCGCGTGCATCCTGCAGGAACTGCGTGTCGAGCGGACTGGTGACGATATCGTAGACCACGCTGCGCGGCGGCGCGTGGCTGAAGTCGAAGGCCAGCGGCGGCTGCCCGGTCATGCCGAGCGGGCTGGCGTTGACGACAAGGTCGAAGCACTGCTCGCGGTCGTCGAAGGCGAAGTCGGTGGCGTCGGCGAAGTGGTCGAGGCCGATGGCGTGGTGCTCGCCGCCCGGCGCGAGTTCGTCGAGCATGGCGCGCGCCTTGGCCGGATCGCGGCCCGCGAGGACGATGACGAAGTGCTCGTTGGCCAGCCCCGCGATGATCGCCCGCGCCGCGCCGCCGGTGCCGAGGATGCGGGCCATGCGGAAGAGGTGCGTCTTCGCCAGTTCATCGCGCACCGGCTCCAGGAATCCCGGCGCGTCGGTGTTGTAGCCGGTGAGGGTGCCGTCGGACTCGCGCACGACGGTGTTGACCGCGCCGATCTGCGCAGCGAGGGGGTCGAGCCGGTCCATCAGCGGCAGGATCGACAGCTTGTGCGGCATCGTCACGTTGCAGCCGCGCCAGTCGGGATCGGCGCGGCGCTTCGCGAGATAGTCGCCGAGGTCCTCCAGCTTGACGAGGCAGTGGTCATAGCGGCCTTCGATCCCCAGCTCGGCAAGCCAGAAATTGTGGATCGCGGGCGACTTGGACTGCGCGATCGGATCGCCGATCACTTCGGCATAGCGTGTCATCGCGTCAGGACTCCCAATCCGCGCAGCGCCGCCTGTACCTTGAGCAGCGGCATGCCGAGGATCGTGAAATAGTCGCCGTCGATCTTCTCGAACAGCTGCACGCCGCGTCCCTCGATCCGGAAGACGCCGACGCAGGCACCGACTTCGGGCCATTCCGCGTCGAGGTAGCTCTCGATGAAGGCATCGGACAAATCCGCGACATGCAACTGCGCCACCGCGTTCTCCGCCCAGAGCACTTCGCCATCGCGCACGAGGGCAGCCGCGCTGTGCAGCTCCATCACCTTACCCGAGAAGAAGCGCAGATGCTCGGCCGCGTTCTCCCGGCTGGCGGGCTTGTCGAACCGCCGCCCACCGCAGGACACGAGGGAATCGCTACCGAGCACGACCGCACCCGATGTTTCACGTGAAACATTCAGGGCCTTTGCCTTCGCAAGTTCCAACGCGACTTCGGGCGCGGAGGCATCGCCGAGCGCTGCCTCGATCCCGCGTTCGTCGACATGGGCGGGCTGGGCGCGGTAGGCGATGCCCGCCGCTTCGAGCATGGCGCGGCGTGAACCGCTCTGGGATGCAAGAACGATCATGGAAAACTCTGTCAGATGGGCTTCGGGCCGACCTGGCCGGTCTGGCCCGCCGCCTTGCGTTCGTTATAGAGGTTGATCACCGCCGCGGCGGTCTCCTCGATCGAGCGGCGGGTGACGTCGATCACCGGCCAGGAATTGTCCGCGAACATGCGCCGCGCATATTTCAGCTCGCTCTCCACCGCATCGGTCGCGACATAGTCGGTGTCGGGCGACTGGCTGAGCGAGAGCAGGCGGTTGCGGCGGATCTGGATCAGCCGGTCGGGCGCGGTCGTCAGGCCGACCACCAGCGGATGGCGCAGCCCGAACAGCATCTGCGGCGGCGGGCTTTCGACGACGATCGGGATGTTCGCCACCTTGTACCCGCGATTGGCGAGATAGATCGAGGTCGGCGTCTTGCTGGTGCGCGACACCCCGGCGAGCAGGATGTCGGCTTCCTCCCACTCTTCCCACAACACGCCGTCGTCATGGGCAATGGTGAACTGGATCGCATCGACGCGCGCGAAATAGGCGTCGTCGAGCCGGTGCTGGCGGCCCGGACGTCCCTTCGCCTCCTGCCCCAGCAGCGCCTCGAGCGCGTCGGTCACCCCGTCGAGCACCGCGATCGCTGGCAGGCCGAGTTGCTGGCACCTCTCTTCGAGGCGCCCGCGCGTCTCCTCGTTGACCAGGGTGAAGAAGACGAGGCCCGGGTTCGCGGAAATCTCGCCCATGATCCGGTCGAGGTGCTGCTGCGAACGAACCATCGGCCAGAAATGCCGCAGGACTTCGCCGTCGTCGTCGAACTGCGCGAGGGCCGCCTTGGCGATCATCTCCAGCGTTTCGCCGGTGGAATCTGACAGGAGGTGCAGGTGGAAACGCGCCATGCCGGCTCAGGGCCTCCGAAGGGCAAGGGGTGTGGATATGTGGCGGCATAAACCATGGGAGGAGCCCGGTGACAACTCGGTGAAAACTCCTCAGCGGCATTTCCTGCCCGCTATGGGGATTCACCGAGTCAGTTTCTGGACAGGCGGGCCGACTCTTCCCACACCCTGTGGACAAGGCGAACAACCTTTCGTTGACTCACTCTCGTCCAAGAGTCGCATCTGACTCTTCAATCTGTTCATCCGGGGGTAAATCGGGCAAGGCGAGCCAATCCCCGATATCCACAGGGCCAACAGACTCCATCATCCTTATATAAAATTTCTATTTTTTTTGTTGGGACGTGACGCGATGCCCGGAATCCTCCTCGAAACTCTGCGCGGAAACAACGCGCGCAGGCGGCCGCTGTGGCTCATGCGCCAGGCCGGCCGCTACTTGCCCGAATACCGCGAGTTGCGCGCCGAAAAGGGCGGTTTTCTCGCGCTCGTCTACGATACGGACGCCGCCGCCGAGATCACCCTGCAGCCGATCCGCCGTTTCGGCTTCGATGGCGCCATTCTGTTCTCCGACATCCTCATCGTGCCTTACGCGATGGGGCAGGACCTCCAGTTCCTCGCCGGAGAGGGGCCGAAACTGACTCCCCGGCTTGTGGACAATGCGCTGGAGGGGCTGACTCAGGTGCCCGAGCGTCTTTCGCCGATCTACGAGACCGTGCGGAAGGTTCGCGTGGCGCTCGATAGCGACAAGACGATGCTCGGTTTCGCCGGTTCGCCCTGGACCGTCGCGACCTACATGGTGGCAGGCGAGGGGAGTCGCGACCAGCACGACACCCGCGCCATGGCCTATCGCGATCCGGGCGCCTTCGGAGCAATCATCGATGCGGTGATTCAGGTGACCGTGGAATACCTGTGCGGCCAGATCGAGGCCGGCGCCGAAGCGGTGCAGCTGTTCGATTCATGGGCAGGCAGTCTCTCGCCCGCGCAGTTCGAGCGCTGGGTGATCGCCCCCAATGCCGCGATCACCGCTGCCGTGAAGGCGCGTCACCCCGTGACTCCGATCATCGGCTTCCCGAAGGGCTCGGGCGAGAAACTTCCCGCCTATGCCCGCGAAACCGGAGTCGACGCGGTCGGAATCGACGAGACCATCGACCCGATCTGGGCCGCGCGCGAACTTCCCCAAGGGCTGCCGGTGCAGGGCAATCTCGATCCGCTGCTCCTGCTGGCGGGCGGCGAGGACCTCGACCGGCAGGCCCGCGCGGTGCTTGACGCTTTCGCGGACCGTCCCCACGTGTTCAACCTCGGCCACGGCATCGGCCAGTTCACCCCGATCGCGAATGTCGAGCAGTTGCTGGCGATCGTTCGCAGCTGGGAGCGTTGAGTCTCGGTTGAGACTGGCATGACGACGCGCTAAAGGGCTTCCACCATGGCAATTCTCGCAAGTCTCTATCCCTGGCTCAAGGCCGGGCACGTCATCTTCGTGATCTTCTGGATGGCGGGGCTGTTCATGCTGCCGCGCTATTTCGTCTATCACCAGGAGAGCGATCCCGGCTCGGCGGAAGAAGCGCGCTGGGTCGATCGCGAGGCGAAGCTGCGGTCGATCATCCTGACGCCCTCGATGGTGCTCACGTGGGTTCTGGGGGCGCTTACAGCGCTTTCGATCAGTGCGTTCGATCAAGGGTGGCTTCATGCCAAGTTGCTCTTCGTGGTGGCTCTCTCGGGCTATCACGGCTGGCTGGTCGGCTATGCGAAGAAGCTGGCGCGCGGCGAGCGGCCGCTGACCGGCAAGAAGCTGCGCCTGCTGAACGAGGTTCCGGGCCTGGCGGCGGTGGTGATCGTCATTCTGGTGGTCGTGAAGCCGTTCTGAACGGAGTGAGGTGATGATCGTTTCCCTGCTTGCCGCCGCGTTGTCTCTCTCCGCGCTGCCGCAGGCAGATCAGGACGATCTTCACTGTCTGGCCTATCTCTCGGTTGCGGCCGGGAAGGTGAAGGGGGACTTGCGGACGAAAGTGGACGGCGGCGCGCTGTACTACTTCGGCCGGATTCAGGCGCGTTCCCCGCAACTGGACATCACTGCCGCGCTGGACGCGATCCTCGAGGCGCCGGGGTACGGGGCACAGACCTATCAGGCCGACAAGGCGCGCTGTCATGCCCAGCTGGACCCGCTCGCAGGGCAGTTCGAGGCGTGGAAGGACAAGTACGAGGGCGCTCGCTAGGCCCACCCCGCTGCGACTAGCTTCGCCTTCGGCTCAGCAAGTCTCGCTCCCCTCCTGCTTGCGGGAGGGGTTGGGGGTGGGCTTTCGCGCCTCGATTTCGATTCACCCCACCGGCCTGCCGCCCTGCGGATTGACTCGTTGACCGAGCCGCCGCGAATGCGTATCTGAGCGGCGTTCCGGCAACAGGGCGCGAGCCTTTGTCTCCTGCCTGGATCTGCTTTCCCCAAGCCCATCGATCCCGCCGGCCGACACTACAAATCCATCTGGAATTCACGAAAATGCATCTCAAAGAACTCAAGAAGAAGTCATCGGCCGAGCTGGTCGAAATGGCAGAGGAACTGGGCGTCGAAAGCGCCTCCACGCTGCGCCGCCAGGACCTGATCTTCGCCATCCTCAAGGAAGTGGCCGAAGACGGTGAGGAAATCATCGGACAGGGCACCATCGAAGTGCTGACCGACGGTTTCGGCTTCCTGCGCAATGCCGAGGCGAACTACCTCGCCGGCCCCGACGACATCTACGTTTCGCCGAATCAAGTCCGTAAATGGGGCCTGCGCACCGGCGACACCGTCGAAGGCGAAATCCGCGCCCCCAAGGAGGGCGAGCGCTACTTCGCCATCACCAAGCTGATGAGCGTCAACTTCGACGATCCCGACGCGGTGCGCCACCGCGTCAACTTCGACAACCTGACGCCGCTCTATCCGAACGAGCGCCTCCGCCTCGACTCCCTCGACCCCACGGTCAAGGACAAGTCGGCCCGCGTGATCGATCTCGTCTCGCCGCAGGGCAAGGGCCAGCGCGCGCTGATCGTGGCGCCGCCGCGCACGGGCAAGACCGTGCTGCTGCAGAACATGGCCAAGGCCATCACCGACAACCACCCCGAGGTGTTCCTCCTCGTCCTGCTCGTCGACGAGCGCCCCGAGGAAGTCACCGACATGCAGCGCAGCGTGAAGGGCGAGGTCATCTCCTCCACCTTCGACGAACCCGCGCAGCGCCACGTCCAGGTCGCCGAAATGGTGATCGAGAAGGCCAAGCGCCTCGTCGAGCACAAGCGCGACGTGGTCATCCTGCTGGACTCGATCACTCGTCTCGGCCGCGCCTACAACACCGTGGTGCCCAGCTCGGGCAAGGTGCTGACCGGCGGTGTCGATGCCAACGCCCTGCAGCGCCCCAAGCGCTTCTTCGGCGCCGCGCGCAACATCGAGGAAGGCGGCTCGCTCTCCATCATCGCCACCGCCCTGATCGACACCGGCAGCCGCATGGACGAAGTCATCTTCGAAGAGTTCAAGGGCACCGGTAACTCGGAAATCGTCCTCGACCGCAAGGTGGCCGACAAGCGCATCTTCCCGGCGCTCGACGTCGGCAAGTCCGGCACCCGCAAGGAAGAACTGCTTGTGGCCAAGGATCAGCTCACCAAGATGTGGGTGCTGCGCCGCATTCTCATGCAGATGGGCACCATCGACGCGATGGAGTTCCTGCTGGACAAGATGAAGGACTCCAAGACCAACGAGGACTTCTTCGCCACGATGAACCAGTAAGCGCCCGGGGAGACGATGTTGGATATCCTGACGATCCTTGCCGCAGCACCCCAAGCGGCAGGGGGTATCCAGAGCCCGGCGGAGATCTGGCACCACATCGTCACCGACTTTGCGAACATCGGCACCCCGGCGGCGCTTTCCGCGTTCCTCCAGGTGCTGATGATCGACGTCGTCCTTGCGGGCGACAACGCGATCGTCGTCGGCGCACTGGCGGCGGGGCTCCCGGCAGACCAACGCAAGAAGGTCATCGCCATCGGTGTCCTCGCCGCGCTGGTCCTGCGCATCGGCTTTGCGCTGGTGGTGACCTGGCTGCTGGGCATAGTCGGCCTCGTCTTCGCCGGCGGCCTGTTGCTGCTGTGGGTCGCGTGGAAGATGTACCGCGAACTGCACCATAGCCCGGTGGGCGAGCATTCCGTCGGATCGCCCGAGATCGAGGGCGACGAACGCTCCGGTCTCGCGCCTTCCAAAAGCTTCGCTTCAGCCGCCATTTCGGTGGCGGTGGCGGACGTGTCGATGTCGATCGACAACGTGCTCGGCGTGGCCGGTGCCGCGCGCGAGCATCCCGGTATCCTCATTGTCGGCCTGATCGTTGCGGTGGCGATGATGGGCCTCGCCGCGAATTTCATTGCGCGGTACATCGAGCGGTATCGCTGGATCGGATGGGTCGGGCTTGCCGTGATCCTCTATGTCGCGGTCAAGATGATCTATGAGGGGTGGACTGATCCAACCCTTGGAATTATCACGCTTTTTTGAGATTGAGAGATAAATCTGGGGTAGTGGCCCCAGATTTATCCTGCCTGCTTCTACGGAACCAGGATCGTAGATCCCGTCGTCGACCGACTCTCCAGAGCCCTATGCGCATCCGCTGCGTCCTTCAGAGCGAAGGTCTGCCCGATCTTCGGCTTCAGCACTCCCGAAGCAATCCGATCGAACAGCTTCTTCGCGCTCGCCGCCAGCAGTTCGGGCGTCGCTACATGGTCCGCCAGCGTCGGCCGGGTGACGTAGAGCGATCCCCCTCGCATCAAATCGAGCAATGCGATCGGCGGCACCGTGCCAGACGCATTGCCATAGCTGACCATCATCCCACGCTTGCGCAGCGAGGCGAGCGACGCCTCCCAGGTTGCGGCGCCGACGCCGTCGTAGACGACGTTGCACATGGCCCCGCCGGAGATGTCCCGTACCGCCTCGGGCAGTTCGGCAAAGGGGCAGTGCAGCGAGTGTTCTCCCGGCACTTGCGCGGCTTTCTCGGCGCTGCCCGAGTGTGCAATCACCGTCACGCCCTTGTCGAGCAGCCAGGGCACCAGCAGAGAGCCCACGCCCCCTGCCGCGGAATGCACGAGCGCGACGTCACCGGCCTTCGCGGGGAAGGTGTCTTCGGCCAGATAGCAGGAGGTCAGCCCCTTGAGCATCACGGCGGCGGCGATTTCGGGTGCGACGCCTTCAGGGATGCGCATGGCCTTGGCGGCGGGGATCGCGCGATGCGTGGCATAGGCCCCGCCGTTCTGCGTCGTGCCGACGCGGTCACCCACCGCGAGGTCGGCGACGCCTTCGCCCACTGCGACAATCCGCCCGACGCTCTCGGAGCCGAGGCTGATCGGCAGGGCATCGGGGTAGAGGCCCTTGCGATAATAGGTATCGATGAAATTGAGCCCGACCGCTTCGGTCTCGATTACCACTTCGCCGGGAGCAGGCGACGGGATCGCGAAGTCCTCCCGCTCGATGACTTCCGGGCCACCGTGGGCGCGCACGATCATGCGATAGCTGCTGGTCATGTCCCGTCCTCTCAGCCGATGTGCGCGGCGAAGAAGGCTTCGGTGCGACCGTCGGCAAGTTCGGCGCCGGCCTCGTCGCGGCGCGCACCTATCTCGGCCGCGAAGCCATGGTCGAGCCCTTCGTAGTCATGCAGCGTGACCTTCGAGTGATCGTCCAGTCCGTCGTGCATCGCCTTCTGCGCTTCGGGGCTGACGAAGTGGTCGGCGGTGGGGATATGCAGCATGAGGGGGCGGGCGATCGCGTGCTTCTCGTTCAGCATCTGGTCGATCATCACGCCGTAGTAGCCGACCGAGGCGTCGATGTCGGTCCGCGCGGCTGCCATGTAAGCGATCTTGCCGCCCATGCAGAAGCCGACGAAGCCGACTTTCTCGACCTGCTTCTCGCGGCGGATCCAGTGGATCGCGGCTTCGATATCCCGCATGCCGAGGTCGAAGTCGTGGCTCATCATATGGCCCAGCGCGGCCTGCATTTCCGCCTCTACGTAAGGGCTCAGCTCGATGCCCGGCTTCTGCCGCCAGAACGTGTCAGGGGCGACTGCGAGATACCCTTTCGCGGCCCACTGGTCGGCCTTGCGGCGGATGCCTTCGTCCACGCCGAAGATTTCCTGCTGCACGATGATCGCGCCGCGCGGCGTGCCTTCGGGAGCGGCGACGTAAGCAGGGAAGGTGCCGTCACCGTCGAGGGTGGGAATCTCGGTGTTCGTGGCCATGTCTGTTCTCCTGTTCGCTTTGCGGCGAGTAAGGCACTTGGATTGGACTTTGCCAAGCGCATGTGTCAGTCATGCTGCGATAATTCAGCGGGAGCCGAGCGATGAAGGTCAATGTCGAGGTCGAATGCTCCCCTGAAGAGGCGCGCCGTTTCCTCGGCCTGCCCGACGTCACCCGTGCGAACGAGGCTTACGTCGATGCGCTGACCAACGCGATGCAAGGCACCACCAACTTCGACCAGATGAACGAGCTGGCCAAGCAGGTCGCGCCGATGGGGCAGATGGGGCTGAAGCTGTTTCAGCAGTTCCTCGAAAACGGCGTGGCCATGGCGATGAGCGGCGCCAAGCCAAAGAAGGGCGAGTAGCGTCCGCTTCGCCTCCCTGCTAGGGGAGGGCGGGCATATGGACGATACGATCTTCGCGCTTTCCAGCGGCTCTCCGCCTGCCGCCATCGCCGTAATCCGGATAAGCGGACCGAGAGCCGGCGAGGCGCTGTCGAGCCTTGCCGGGGCCATCCCCACACCGCGTCGCGCCAGCTATAAGCGCCTGAGTGTTTCACGTGGAACAGTGCTCGACCATGCGCTTGTTCTCTGGTTTCCCGGGCCGAACACGGCAACCGGCGAGGACCTGGCCGAACTGCATCTGCATGGTGGCAAGGCCGTCGTCGCTGCGGTCGAGGGGGCACTGGCCGATCTTCCCGGTTTGCGCCGCGCCGTCCCGGGGGAGTTCACCCGCCGTGCATTCGCCAATGGCCGCATCGATCTTGCCGAGGCCGAGGGGCTGGCCGACCTGCTCTCGGCCGAGACCGAACTGCAGCGGCGCAGCGCGATCGCCATGGCGGGCGGGGCCTTGTCCCGGCAGGTGGACGACTGGCGCATGCGAGTGCTCACCGCATCGGCGTCGGTGGAGGCGGTTCTCGATTTCGGGGATGAAGACGATGTCGCGGACCTCTCTGCCGACTTCATCGCTCGCATCAACGCCCTGGCGACCGAAGTGTCCGACTGGCTCTCGCGTCCTCGCGCGGAAACTCTGCGCGAAGGCTTTCGCGTGGTGCTGGCCGGTCCGCCAAACGCAGGCAAGAGCACCCTGTTCAATGCGCTGGTAGAGGACGAGGCGGCGATCACCGCGCCACTGGCCGGAACCACCCGTGACGTCCTGACGCGCGCCGTCGCCATCGGCGGCGTGCCGTTCGTCTTCGCCGACACCGCCGGTCTGCGCGACGAGACGGACGACGTGATCGAGGCTATCGGTATCGATCGCGCCCGTGCGGCGCTGGACCGGGCTGACCTCGTGCTCTGGCTTGGAGCGGCGGGGGAGGGGCCTGACGCGGCGTGGGAAGTGACCCCGCAGATCGACACACCCTCGGCTCGGCCGAACCCGGCGGCGCGCCATGCGATTTCAGCGGTGACCGGCGAGGGCCTCGATGCCCTTCGCGATGACCTTATCGAGACTGCGCGGCACGCGATGCCGCGACCCGGTGATGCGGCCCTCAATGCGCGGCAGCATGCGTTGCTGACCGATGCCGAACTGGCCTTGCGCGCGACACGGCATGAGACCGACCCGTTGCTGGTCGCGGAGTGCCTGCGCCGCGCGCGCGTGGCGTTCGATGGTCTCGTCGGCCGGGCGACGACCGAGGACATGCTCGACGCTCTGTTCGCCCGCTTCTGCATTGGAAAATGAGCGATGTTCCACGTGGAACATGCCGAGGTGCTTTGACGTGAAATCCGCGACGCGGTAAGGCGACGTCATGCACTCCTTCGATGTGATCGTAATCGGCGGCGGCCATGCCGGCTGTGAGGCGGCGGCAGTGGCCGCCCGCATGGGCGCGCGCGTGGCGCTCGTCAGCTTCGACCTCGACGCGGTCGGGGCGATGAGCTGCAACCCGGCGATCGGCGGACTGGGCAAGGGCCATCTCGTGCGTGAGGTCGATGCCTTCGACGGACTGATCGCGCGAGCGGCCGATGCGGCGGCGATTCACTATCGCATGCTCAACCGGTCGAAGGGCAGTGCGGTTCAGGGCCCGCGCGTGCAGGCGGATCGCGTACTGTTCAAGGCGGCGATCCAGCGGCTGCTCAAGGAGCAGGGCGATCTCACGCTCGTCGCTGGTGAAGCGTCAGCGCTAGTGCTCGAAGGCGGTCGCACGGTCGGTGTCGATCTTGCCGACGGCACCCGGCTGAGCGCGCCCGCGACGATCCTGTGCACCGGCACGTTCCTCGGCGGCACGCTGTTCCGGGGTGAGGAGCGTCTGGTCGGGGGTCGCATCGGCGAGGCATCGGCGCAGCGGCTCGCCGCGCAGATGCGCGATGCGGCGCTGCCGATGGCGCGGCTCAAGACCGGCACGCCGCCCCGGCTCGACGGGCGCACCATCGACTGGTCACGTCTGGGCGAGCAGCCTTCGGACGGCGAGGCCTGGACCATGTCGCCGATGGAGCAGCGGCGCGCGGTGCCGCAGGTGTTCTGCGCGATCACCCGGACCAACCCGCGCAGCCATGACGTGATCCGCGCGAACCTCCATCGGTCCCCTCTGTTCTCCGGCGCGATCGGGGCGCAGGGGCCGCGCTACTGTCCCTCGATCGAAGACAAGATCCACCGCTTCGCCGACCGCGACGGGCATCAGATATTTCTGGAGCCCGAGGGGCTGACGACGCACCTCGTCTATCCCAATGGCATCAGCACCTCTCTTCCTGCCGATGTGCAGCTGGAAATGCTGCGCACAATGGAGGGGCTGCAGACGGTGGAAATGGTCGTGCCGGGCTATGCGGTGGAGTACGACCACATCGATCCGCGCGCACTGCGGACCAGTCTGGAACTGCGAGAGATTCCCGGGCTCTATTGCGCGGGCCAGATCAACGGCACGACCGGATACGAGGAAGCGGCCGCGCAGGGTCTGGTCGCCGGGCTTCATGCTGCGGCTTCTGTGCTCGGCCGCGATGCGCCTGCGCTGGACCGGGCGAACAGCTACATGGCGGTGATGGTCGACGACCTTACGCTGCATGGCGTCAGCGAGCCTTACCGCATGCTGACCGCGCGCGCGGAGTATCGCCTGCGTCTGCGCGCCAACAATACGACGACCCGCCTGACGCCTCTGGCGATCGATGCCGGGGCCGTGACCGCTGCACGTCACGCATGGTTCAACCGCCGGGAGGAAGCGAGGGCGGCTCTGGGCCAGGCGTTCGATGCGCCCTTGGCCTCGACTGAACTGGCGGCGGCGGGACTGCCGGTTCGCTCCGATGCCGGGCGTCTGCCGCTGCGCGATTGGTTGCGCTTTGGCGGCGTCGATATTGCGGGACTGTCGCCGTGGATCGATCCCGCCCTTCGCGCCGACGCCGATCTCGTCGAGGAGATGGCCGAGGACGCGGCTTATGCGCCTTACCTCGAACGGCAGGAGCGCGAACTGCGTGATCTGCGCGCCAGCGAAGCGCTGAGCCTTGGCGACGATTTTCCTTATGACCGGATCGCCGGCCTCTCCCGCGAGATGGTTGAGCGGCTGACAAGGGCGCGTCCCGCGACCCTGGCGGCAGCAGGGCGGATTCCGGGAATCACTCCGGCGGCGCTGGCGGCGCTGCTTGTCCATGCCCGCAGGGAGGCCGCGTGATCACGACCGAAGACGAGGCGCGCGAATGGCTGCGTGCGCTGCCTGAATGCGACGCGGTGGCAATGGAGCGACTGGAACTGCTCGTCGCCATGCTGGCGGAAGAGAACCAGCGCCAGAACCTCGTATCGGCCGCCAGTCTAGATCAGGTCTGGCTGAGGCATATTGTCGATAGCGCGCAGTTGCTGCCGCATGTTCCACGTGAAACATCGACGCCCTGGATGGACCTCGGCACCGGCGCAGGATTCCCCGGACTGGTGATCGCGGCGCTTCGGCCCGAATGCGAAGTCGTGATGGTCGAATCGCGCGCGCGGCGAATCGAATGGCTCGACCGCGCGCGAATCGCGATGGGACTCGATTGCGCCTCGATTGCCGGACAACGCCTCGAACTGGTCGAAAGTCGTCAGGCAGCCGTCATCTCCGCCCGTGCTTTTGCGCCTCTCGACAAATTGCTGACGTTATCCGCGCGATTTTCCACAAGTGACACCGTGTTCCTGTTGCCCAAAGGGCGGTCTGCCAGTCAAGAATTGCAGGACCTTCGCAAGTGGCGGCATGTGTTCCACGTGGAACAGTCCCTGACGGACCCGCAGGCGGGCATCATTGTCGGCACCCTTGCCGACGGGAAGGGTAAGATCGGGTGATTCGCATTGCCATCGCCAACCAGAAAGGCGGCGTCGGAAAGACGACGACGGCAATCAATGTCGCGACCGCGCTTGCCGCTACCGGGTGGAAAACACTCCTGATCGACATCGACCCGCAGGGCAACGCATCCACGGGAATCGGGGTCGGGGCATCGGAACGCGGAGCGTCGTCCTACGACGTGCTCGTCGACAAGGTGCCGGTGTCGCAGTGCGTCATGCCGACGCGGATTCCGAATCTCGATCTGCTGCCTGCGACAGTGGACTTGTCCGGGGCCGAGGTCGAACTGGTCAGCGCCGACGACCGCGCGCATCGCCTGCAGCGCACGCTGACCCCGGACCTCGGCTACGACGTCTGCCTGATCGACTGCCCGCCCTCGCTGGGCCTGCTGACGCTCAACGCGCTCAATGCCGCCGATACCCTGCTGGTGCCGCTGCAGTGCGAGTTCTTCGCGCTCGAGGGGCTTAGCCAGCTGCTGCAGACGGTGGAGCGGGTGCAGCAGCGCTTCAACCCCGATCTTGGCATCATCGGCATCGCGCTGACCATGTACGACCGCCGCAACCGCCTGACTGAACAGGTCTCAGACGACGTGCGCTCCGTGCTGGGCAAGCTGGTGTTCGAGACCGTCATTCCGCGCAACGTGCGCCTCTCCGAAGCGCCGAGCCATGGGGTTCCGGCGCTCATCTACGATCACGCCTGCGCCGGCAGCCGCGCCTACATGGCGCTCGCGCGCGAGCTGATCACCCGATTGCCCGAAAAGAGGAAAGCGGCATGAACGACGACTCCATCGTGCGCTTCAGCGTACCCCAGCCGAAGGCGGGCGGGCAGAAGCCCAAGGGTCTTGGCCGTGGCCTCGGCGCGCTGTTGGGCGAAAGCCGACGCGAGGAGCCGGTCCCGGCGACGGGCGAGGGCGGCACGGTCGCGCCTACGCGCGGTGGCCTGGCGGTGCTGTCGATCTCCGACATCAAGCCCGATCCGCATCAGCCGCGTCGCTATTTCGAGGAATCGGCGCTGGAGGAACTCGCTGCGTCGATCGCGCAGCGCGGGGTGATCCAGCCCATCATCGTGCGCCCTCTCGATAACGGCCGTTACCAGCTGGTCGCCGGTGAGCGTCGCTGGCGTGCGGCGCAGAAGGCGCAGCTTCACGAGATTCCGGCGCTGGTCCGAGAATTGTCCGACCGCGAGGTCATGGCGCTGGCGCTGATCGAGAACCTCCAGCGCGAGGACCTCAACCCGATCGAAGAGGCGCGGGCCTACAACCGCCTTGCTGAACTGGAGGGCATGACTCAGGCCGAGATCGCCCGGATGGTCGACAAGAGCCGCAGCCATGTCGCCAATTTCCAGCGCCTGCTCGCTCTGCCCGACGGCGTGATCCTGCTGGTCGAGAAGGGCGATTTGTCGATGGGCCATGCCCGCGCCCTGATCGGCTGCGACGACGCCGAGGACATTGCAGTGGCTGCCGTCTCCAAGCAGATGTCGGTGCGCGACGTGGAAAAGCTGGTGCGCAAGAAGCAGCGCGGCGATGTGGCGCCCCGCCGTTCCGCACGCGCGGCGCGGAGTGGTTCGGAGGATGCGGACATCGCGGCGGTGCAGAACCACCTCGAGGAATTCCTCGGCTTGCCGGTGAAGATCAGCGCCGATGCCGATCCTTCGACCGGCACCGTGACGATCCGCTATGCCACGCTCGATCAGCTCGACCTGATCTGCCAGCGGCTGACCGGCGGCGCGATCTGAACTTTCGTCATTGCGCGTAAAACGAAGGAACCCAGGGCAGCCTAGGCCGTCCTGGGTTCCTTCGTTTCGGCACGGCCGATTTACTTGATCGGCACCCGCTTGTCGGGGACGATTTTCACGCGCTTGTCCGGGACCACCTTGCTGCGGCGGGGGATGACGCGGCGGGCAGGGCGGACCGGCACGTCCTCGTAGACGTATTCGACGGTCTCGGTGCAGTTCTGCTTGGGCTGGGCGACCGGGACCATCATCATGGGCTGGGCCATGCAGCAACCCTGCGCCGGGTAGCCGTAGGCGGGGTAGTAGCCCTGCGGCGCGTAACCGGGGTAAGCGCCGCCACGCTCGTAGTGGGCATAATAGTCGTCGAGATAGGCTTCGCACTCGTCGCGGTTGCGGCCGCGATCCTCGGCCTTGTCGATGGCGGCTCCGGCGACGGCGCCTACGGCTGCGCCTGCTACGGTGCCAACAGTGCGATTGCCCCGCCCGGCGATGCGGTTGCCCGCAACGCCTCCGACCACGCCGCCGATGACCGCGCCACCGACGCCGGAATCGCGCGAGGACAGGCGCTGACGGCAATCCGCGAGCCAGGCTTCGCGTGGATCGTAGCCGCGCCCGTCATAGTCCCGATCATAACCGTAGGGACGGGCTTCGGAATCGCCGTGCGGGCCATCATGGGCGAGCGCCGGTGATGCGGCTAAGGACAGCGTCGCGATGACGACGGCATGCAGAGGAAGACGCATCGAGGGTACCCTTTCGCGAGAAACGCGGGGCGATGAAAGTCAGCCCCGTCAGTTAACGCAAAATTTAGCATCGTGATCCGCGCAAAACCAAGCATCTTGCGCGGATGTGCTGTCGGTGTCCCGTTTTGGTGCGGGCTCAGATGGCCAGCGAGGCGACCTGTGCGAGAAGCTGCATCCCGGCTGCGTCCTCGTCATCGAAGCGGCCGGGGGTGGGGCTGTCGAGATCGATCACCGCAATGACCTTGCCGTCACGCAGTACCGGCACCACAAGTTCGGAGCGGCTGTCGGCATCGCAGGCGATGTGGCCGGGGAAGGCATGGACGTCGGGCACGACCTGCGTGGTGCCGAGCGCTGCCGCCGTACCGCATACACCGCGGCCGAAGGGGATGCGGATGCAGGCGGGCTTGCCCATGAACGGGCCGAGCACCAGCTCATCCTCCACGGTTCGATAGAAACCGGCCCAATTGAGGTCGGGCACGAACTGCCAGATCACCGCCGCCAGATTGGCCATGTTGGCGATGGGATCGGGCTCTCCCTGCACCAGCGCATCGGCGGCGCGGGCGAGGGCGCTGTAGAGTTCGGGCTTGGGGAGATCGGCGTCTGCGGCAAAGTCGTACATGCCGCGCATTTAGCGCAAGTCTTTGTTGTCGGCCAGCCGGTGCGGCTCTATCTCTTGGCGCATGAATCCGATCGTCAAGAAGACCGCCATCGCCTCCGCCGTGATCGTCCTGGCTGCCGCCGGGTTCGTGTACTGGGGCCTGAACTCCAACACCTCGGAGCTGCCGAGCGATGCGACGGCAGGCAAGAACCCGCAGCTGGTCGAACCCAAGGCGCAGTGGATCCCCAGCATCAAGCTCGCCAAGCCGGTGGGCTGGGCTGCGGGCGAGGCGCCCAAGGCGGCTCAGGGACTGACGGTTGCCCGCTTCGCGGAAGGGCTCGATCATCCGCGCACCATGCTCACGCTGCCCAACGGCGACGTGCTGGTGTCGGAGACGAATGCTCCGGCGGGGAACAAGCCGGGTGGGATCACCGGCTTCGTCATGGGCCTGATGTTCAACCGCGTCGGTGCCGGGGAGGCTTCGCCCGACCGCATCGTGCTGCTTCGTGACGCCGACGGCGACGGCAAGGCCGAACTGAAGACGACGCTGCGCAGCGATGACATGCACTCGCCCTCGGGCCTCGCCTACCGCGACGGCAAGCTCTACGTGGCGAACCACGACAAGGTGCTGGAATTCGCCTTCACGCCCGGCCAGACCAAGTTGGAAGGGCGGCCGCTGCGCACGATGATCGACCTGCCGCCCGCCGGCAACCACTGGATGCGCAACCTGCTTCTGAGCGAGGACGGCAAGCATCTCTATGTCGCGGTCGGCTCTGCCAGCAACGTTGCCGAGAACGGCATGGAGGAAGAGACCGGCCGCGCGATGATCTGGGAGGTCGACGTTCAAACCGCCCGCCGCCGCCAGTTCGCGGTCGGCATGCGCAATCCCAACGGTCTGGGCTGGAACCCCTCGACCGGCGAGATGTGGGCGACGGTGCAGGAGCGCGACATGCTTGGCCCGGATCTCGTGCCGGACTACCTCACCAATGTGCCGGTCGGCGCGCAGTACGGTTGGCCGTGGGTCTATTGGAAGGACACCTTCGACGAACGCGTCCAGTGGCCGATGCAGACTTACATGATCGAATATACCCGCAAGCCGGAATACGCGCTGGGCGCCCACGTCTCGGCGCTGGGGCTGACGTTCGCCAATGGCGGCAATCGCATGGGCAAGGGCTATGAGAACGGCGTCTTCATCGCTCGCCACGGTTCGTGGAATCGCCGTCCCTCGGCGGGTTACGACGTGGTGTTCATTCCCTTCGATGCCAACGGCAATCCGAAGGACGTGAAGCCGCAGCCGGTGCTGACGGGCTTCCTCAAGGACAACGGCGATACGCACGGCCGTCCTACCTGGGTCACGTGGGACAAGGGCGGCGCGCTGCTGGTCAGCGACGACACGGCGGGGATCGTCTGGCGCGTGGTGTCGCCGGGGGCGCAGCCTTCTGTGGCGATCAAGCCCGTCGTCACCGAGCATATGAAGCCGCGTGAGGACATCAAGGACCCGACTTCTCCGGAAGAGGCGGCGAAGTTGATGGGTGGATTCCGGAAGGAAGACGATCGGCTGTTGCCGCAGTAATTAGAAGAGGAAGTCCTGGGGCCCCTTCGACAAGCTCAGGACTCCCAGACCCCCATACTGTCGTCGCCGTGCGTGCAGCTACGGTGATGCATGAACGGCGAGGACGGTAATGGGGTGCAGGGGTGTTAACCCCTGCGTTTATATCGTCTTCCCTGCTCTTCCAGCCAATTCATTGACATATTGCCAGGCCACGCGCCCCGATCGAGCCCCACGCCGCCGCGACCATTCCAGCGCGTCCGACGGTTCCCACTCCAGTCCAAACTCGCCTGCATAGCCACCGATGATAGCGAGGTAGGAATCCTGGTCGCAGTTGTGGAAGCCGATCGAGAGCCCGAAGCGATCGGCCAGAGCCAGCTTTTCGTCCACCGCGTCGCGGGCGTTGATGGGATCGTCCTGCTCCGACATCGAGCGGCCGACGATGGCGCGGCGGTTCGACGTGACGGCGAGGCGCACGTTCGCGGGCCGTGCCTCGACGCCGCCTTCCAGCCACGAGCGCAGGATGCGCGGCCCGGCGCCGTCGCCTTCCTCGAAACCGAGATCGTCGATGAAGACGAGGAAGCTGCGGTCGACCTTGCCGAGTGCGGCGAACAGGTCAGTCACGCCGGAGAGCGCTTCCTGCGCCACCTGCACCAGCGCGATGCGGCCCGGGTGTGCGGTGTCGGCGGAGCGGACGGCCGCGCGCAGCAGGGCCGACTTGCCCATCCCGCGCGAGCCCCAGAGCAGCATGTCATGCGCGGCGTGTCCGGCGGCAAGGCGCTCGACGTTGGTGACCACACGGTCCTTTTGCGTGTCGATGCCGCGCAGCAGGGTCAGGGCAGGGGCGTCGAGTTGCGCGACCGATCGCGCGGCGCTGCCCGTCCATACGTAGGCGGGATGCGCGAGCCAGTCGGTCGCGGTCGGGGCGGGTGGCACGAGGCGTTCCAGCGCTTCGGCGATGCGGGTGAGAACCTGGGTGTGCTCCGCGGGCTGGGTCGTCATCTTTTGCATGTCCTTGGCATTCGTCGCCGTGGGGCTATAGCGACGGGGTATGGAGCACGCCAGCCAGCCCGAGATGCTTGAAGCCGGTCCCGACGGGATCGAAGCCGCCGCGCGTCTGTTACGGGAAGGGCGCCTTGTCGCGGTGCCGACGGAGACGGTCTATGGCCTTTCGGCAAGAGCGGACCGGGACGAGTCCGTAGCGGCGATCTACCGAGCCAAGGGGCGGCCGAGTTTCAATCCGCTGATCGTCCACGTGGAACATCTCGTTTCGGCGCAGGTGCTGGCCGAGTTCGACGATCGCGCGCTGTCATTGGCTGAGGCGTTCTGGCCGGGTGCCTTGACCATAGTTCTGCCATTGCGAAAGGGCGCGCCGATTGCCGCTGCGGTCACCGCCGGGCTCCCCACGATCGCGCTGCGCTGTCCGGCGCACCCGGTGATGCGGGCGGTCATTGCGGCGACGGGCCTGCCGATCGCGGCGCCCTCGGCCAATCGCAGCGGCGGGGTCAGCCCGACCGAGGCAGGGCATGTCGTCGCCTCGCTCGGGGCGAATGTCGATGCGGTGGTCGATGGCGGCGCCTGTGAGGCAGGGCTGGAATCCACGATCGTCGCATTGCGGGACGGGGGGCGCTGGCAGGTCCTGCGTCCCGGCCCCATCGCCGAGGATCGCATTGCCGCTGTACTCGGCGGCGCGAGCGAGCCGGTGACCTCGCAGGCCATCGAGGCGCCGGGGCAACTTGCCAGCCATTACGCGCCGGGCAAGCCGGTGCGGCTCGATGCGATCGAGGCAGAGGCTGACGAATTTCACATCGGTTTCGGCGCAGTGGCGGGGGAGGTAACCCTGTCGGCGAGCGGAGATCTGATCGAGGCGGCCTCGCGGCTCTATGCGCTGCTCCATGCCGGAGCGGCCGCAGCGCAGCCGCGCATCGCCGTAGCCCCGATCCCGAAGGGCGACATAGGCGCTGCCATAAACGACCGCCTGCGCCGGGCTGCAGCCTGATACGAAAAGGCCCGCACCGTCATCTGACGGCACGGGCCTCGCATGTTCCACGTGGAACGTTACTCAGTAATCGTGGTCGATATCGCCGATGCCGTTCATCCGGCTGCGCAGCGTCTCGGGCTTGCGGACGAGGGTGACGTTGCCCGCGCCGTTGATCTCCACATCGACCACGCCGGTGGCGCCGATGGTCACGTCGCCCACGCCGTTGATGCGGATCGTGGCGTCGCGGCCCTGCACCTTGCCGAGGTCGATGTTGCCCGCACCGTCGGATGTCACGAAGGTCCGTGCGACCTTGCCCGATGCATCGAGGTCGATGGCGCCGCGAGCGTTGATGCGCAGGCTCTCCTGGTCGAGGCCGTGGAGGTCCACGTCGCCCGGTGCATCGAGGTCCAGCCCGGCGATCTCGGGAGCGGTGATCCGCACCTTGAGGCCACGATGGATCCGGGCGCTGCCGTTAAGCGAGAGGCGGCCGTTTGCCCAGACCAGCCGGTCGACCACGCTGGCGGGGCCTTCGACGGTCATCTCGGCCTTGTCACCACGCGTGAATTCGAGGTCCACCGGCACTTCCATGGCGAGCTGGCTACCCGACTGGATGGCGAACACGCGGGACTTGCGCGGTCCCTGGTCGTGGTGATCGTCGCCGCCGTCGAAGTACCAACCCTTCGTCTCGAATTCCTGTTTCATTTTCTCGCCGCCGAAAGTCCAGGCGAGGGCGAAGGCGGCGATCGACAGGATCAGGCCGCTGGCGAATACGATGAGCAGTTTCCTGAGCATCACTTGGTCCTCCTTGTCGTCGTCAGTCTTCGGGATGGATGGCGGGTTCGAGCACGCGGTAGTGCAGGCGGCCGAACCACATGAGGGCGTTGACCACGCCGATGCCCACGATGGTGAGCAGGGCGCCGATGCCGACCGCAGCACTCATGGTGCCGAGGCCCAGCAGGATCGCGATCAGCGGGCCGCCGGGGAAGCCGGAGAAAGGCCCGGCAATCAGCATGAAGCCGCCGCCGACGAAGGCCGCCAGCACCGCCACGAACAGGCCGAAGACCACGCCCAGAACCGGCAGCACGATCGGCAGCAGGATCAGGATGTCGATCGTGGCGAGGCCCATGAAGGCAAGGATCGCGCCCCAGGCGGACGACGGCGTGCGATCACTCTTCCAGTTGCGGAAGCCGGTTTCGAAGCGCAGTTCGCGGGCAAGGCGGCTCGGGTTGCCGAGGGCCGTCGCAACCTCCTCTTCGCTGCGGCCCTCGGCAAGGCCGGCTTCGAAGTGCTCTTCGTAGTCGGCGACGATGTCGTCGATGGCGTCCTGCGGCATGCCCTTGAGGCCCGCCTTCAGGCGCTTGATGAATTCGTTACGCATCATGGCTGGGCTCTCCTTCCTGAATCGGGCCTTCCTGAACGGCAGTCGGCTCGGCGGCATCGTCGAGCAGCGTATCGACGGCCTCGGTGAAGCCGCGCCATTCGGCGATCTGCTCGGCAAGGCGCGAGCGGCCGGTTTCGGTGAGGCTGTAGTACTTGCGGGGCGGGCCGGACGGCGATTCCTCAAGGTAGGTCTTCACCAGGCCTTCGGACTGCATGCGGCGCATCAGCGGGTAGATCGTGCCTTCGCCCATATCGACCGCGTCGGCCATGCGGCTCGCGATCTCGTAGGCGTAGCTGTCCCCCCGCGAGAGCAGCGCCAGGACACAGAGCCCCAGCACCCCTTTCTTCAATTGGATTTCGATTTCGGACATCGAATCATCTCCTGCGGATGCCCATCGTATATAACCAGCTACTGTGTGTTGCAAGATACCTTGCTTAGAAAAGTACAGGTCTAGGCAAGATACCTTGCTATCAATAGGTATCGATCAATGGACTTCGGCTGATTTCCGGGGTTTTCGGCGGGGAGGAGGGCAGCTAGGTTGCGGCGCGATGACCACGCCTTACCATCCTCCGGTCAAACGTTCGGTGGAGATCGCCGGGCACAAGACCTCGATCAGCCTCGAGCCGGTGTTCTGGGACCTGCTCAAGCGCGCCGCCGCGCAGGAGGGGTTGCCGGTGAACGCGCTCGTCGCGCGGATCGATGCGGAGCGACTGGAGGCCGAGACGCCGCCGGGGCTGGCCGGGGCGGTCAGGGTCTGGCTGGCGACTTCGGCTCTGGGCTAGCCTTCAGGCGGCGCGGCTGAGCCTCGGTTCGGCGGGCTTGCGCATCAGCATGTCGAGGCTGACCGGCCCCCATCCAAGTCCGTGCGCGGCCACGCAGTTGTGACCGGTGCGACTCCATGCGTACCGGGTATGGCCGTGGAGTACGAGCGCATCGTCTTCCAGCGCCTTCGCGGGGTCGTTGATTAGGGTAAGGGTGCCGTGGGCCGTATCCAGGCGCTGCATGTCGCAGACGCTGGCGTAGCGGCCCGTTGCGAGACAATTCCACGCTTGCGGGTCATTCGGTCCGCGAACCAGATGCTTGATGCCGGGAAGGCTGCCGAGATGGACGGGGTTTCCGACATTGCCGAGAATCCAGACGGTGTCGTCGTCGGCCACGCGGGCGCGCCAGACCTCGCAGATGCGGCGGGTCATCTCGGTGCTATCGGGAAAGCCGTAGGGAATCGCGTGAAGGGCGCTCTCGCCGTTGAAGTTCAGGTCCGCGACAAAGTGGATCGCCATCATCTTCTTCCCGTCCCGGAGGCGGCCATCCCGGCGCTCCGACAAGGGTTTCAACGGGTTAGGTAAACAATTCGTTCCAGCCGGGATGCGGGGAATCAGTCAGGCCGCGGGAATTTGCGACGGATGGCAAAAGGGCGGGGAAGCCGTTGCTTCTCCCGCCCTTTCTAGCGACCGCGACTGGTGATCAGTATGTCGATGGAGGATCGCTCGCCGGGAAGCTCTCGTCGATCGCTTCGTCGGTCTTGTCCCAACTCTTGGGCGGCGAACTCATGTGTTCCGGCCCGGAATCGCGCACGCCGCCGGCGAACTCGGCTTCCTGCTTCTTCTCGGTCGCGTATTTGTAGAGGGCGTAGCCGACCGCTCCGGCGGCCGCCAACTTGATGAGGCCCATGTTCGTCTCTCCTCTCGGCAGTTCGAGGAGCAAACGCGCCATGGGCCTTCGGAGTTTCCTCAGTCGCCGCCGACGCGTTCGATCTGCGCGCCGACCAGTGCCAGCTTCTCCTCAAGGCGCTCGTAGCCGCGGTCGAGGTGGTAGAGGCGGTGCACCTGCGTCTGGCCCTTTGCGGCGAGACCGGCGATCACGAGGCTCATCGAGGCGCGCAGGTCGGTCGCCATGACGTCGGCACCGGTGAGGCCCTGTACGCCGTGGACGATCGCGGTGCGACCCTTGGTCTCGATCCGCGCGCCCATGCGGTTGAGTTCGGGAACGTGCATGTAGCGGTTCTCGAAGATGGTCTCGGTGAGCACGCTGGAGCCTTCGGCCATGCACAGCAGGGCCATCAGCTGCGCCTGCATGTCGGTGGCGAAACCGGGGTAGGGGGCGGTGGAGATCGTGACGGGCCTCAGCTTGCCGTCCGAGGCGACATGGAGGCCGTCGGCCTTGGGCTCGACGTGGACGCCTGCATCGCGCAGCGCCTGCACGGTGGCTTCCATGTCCTCGATCTTCGCGCCTTTGAGCAGCACTTCACCGCCGGTGATGGCGGCGGCGCAGGCGTAGGAGCCGGCCTCGATGCGGTCGGGCATGACCATGTAGGTCGCGCCGTGCAGGCGGTCGACGCCGTGGATGGTGAGGTCGCTGGTGCCGATGCCCTCGATCTGCGCGCCCATCGCGACGAGCAGGTTGCACAGATCGACGATCTCGGGCTCGCGCGCGGCATTGTGCAGGGTGGACTTGCCCTTGCACAGCACGGCGGTCATCAGCGCGTTCTCGGTGGCGCCCACGGAGACGACCGGGAACGAGTAGCGCCCGCCCGGCAACCCGCCGTCAGGGGCGATGGCGCGCACGTAGCCGGCGGCCAGCTCGATCGTCGCGCCCAGCGCTTCCATGACCTTGAGGTGCAGGTCGATCGGGCGATTGCCGATGGCGCAGCCGCCGGGCAGCGACACGGTCGCCTCGCCCATGCGCGCCAGCATCGGTCCAAGGACGAGGATCGAGGCGCGCATCTTGCGCACGAGGTCGTAAGGCGCGACCGAACTGGTGATACGCGTGCCCTGAAGGGTCATCACGCGGCCGAAGTCTTCCGGACGGCTGCCCGCGATCGCGGTGGAGACGCCGAACTGGTTCATCAGGTGCTGGAAACCGTCGATGTCCGCCAGACGCGGCAGGTTGCGCAGCGTCAGCGGTTCTTCGGTCAGCAGCGCGCAGGGCAGCAGCGTGAGCGCGGCGTTCTTGGCGCCGGAAACGGGAATGGTGCCGGAAAGGCGCTTGCCGCCCTCGATGATGATCTTGTCCATCACCGTCCTTTAGCGCCAAACGCGCGTGCTTCAACGGGATCGGATGCAATTTCGCGGCGGATTAAGGGTTCGGTAAGATTAACATGGGGTTGTTGCGCTAAGACTATTTCCGGGCTTTAAACGCAACCGCAACATGAGCGAGGCATTATCCAGACCCATGAGTGACTCGAACTTCCGCAAGCCGGTCCGAAAAGCCGTCTTTCCCGTCGCCGGTCTCGGCACCCGTTTCCTGCCCGCCACCAAGGCGATTCCGAAGGAACTTCTTCCGGTCGTCGATCGACCTCTGATCCAATACGCCGTCGATGAGGCGCGCGAAGCCGGAATCGAGGAATTCGTCTTCGTGACGGGCCGTGGCAAGACCGCGATCGTCGAACATTTCGATACTGCTTACGAACTCGAAGCGACGATGACCGGGCGCGGCAAGTCGCTCGACCCGCTTGAGCCGACCCGCATCCAGCCCGGCAACCTCGTCACCGTGCGTCAGCAGGTGCCGCTGGGCCTCGGCCACGCGGTATGGTGCGCCCGCGCCGTCGTGGGGGATGAGCCTTTCGCGATCTTCCTGCCCGACGAACTGATGTACGGCACGCCCGGCTGCATGGCGCAGATGATCGAGGCCTATAACGAAGTGGGCGGCAACCTCGTCTCGGTGCTCGAAGTGCCGCATGAGGAAGTGTCGAGCTACGGCGTGATCGCGCCCGGCGAGAGCCGGGGCAACCTCACCGAGGTCAAGGGTCTGGTCGAGAAGCCCAAGGTGGACGAGGCGCCTTCGAACAAGATCGTCTCGGGCCGCTATATCCTCCAGCCTGAAGTGATGGGTCTGCTTGAAACGCAGGGGAAGGGCGCGGGTGGCGAGATTCAGCTGACCGATTCGATGGCCAAGCTGATCGGCCAGCAGCCGTTTCATGCGGTGACCTTCAACGGCCGCCGTTTCGACTGCGGTTCGAAGGTCGGCTTCGTGGAAGCGACGCTGGCGATCGCGCTCGATCGTCCCGACATGCGCGACGATGTGCGCGCGATCGCGAAGAAGCTGCTGGGCTGATCAGACAAGCCGAATGGTGATGAAAAAAGCGCGCTGCTGTAAGGCGGCGCGCTTTTTCGTGCGCAATCGGCAGGGCGTGCTGGACCCTTCGACAAGCTCAGCCTGAGCGGGGTATGGGGTAAACCTCCCAATCCCGCTCAGGCTGAGCTTGTCGAAGCCCTCCGGGGCACAGAACTTTACTGCCGGACTGGATCCGTCAGCCGCGCCATGATCGAGGCTACGTAGGCCCGGGTCTCGCGGATATTGGGAATGCCCCCGGCCTTGAGCACGCGGGCGGGACCGGCGTTGTAGGCCGCCAGCGCCTTTTCCAGATCGCCGCCGAAGGCATCGAGCTGCATGCGCAAGTAGCGCGCGCCGCCCTCTAGGTTGGCCATGGGATCGGCGGGATCGACGCCCATCTGCGCGGCGGTGCCGGGCATCAGCTGGGCCAGCCCACGCGCACCGACGGGTGAGAGCGCCAGTTCGTTCCAGCGGCTTTCCTGCCAGACCACCGCTTCCAGCAGAGTCGGGCTGATGTCGTACTTGGCGGCTAGCTGGGCGACGCGCTCACGCCAGCGGGTCGGGCCTGCCGCGTCGAGTGCTTCGGTGATCGATTGCGGGTGCAGGCGGGAATCGACCTCCATTGGGGCCGATTCCACCTGCTCGGGGGCGCGAGCGACGGTGCTGCCGATGAAGCCCACGCCGGACGAGGGATCGACTTGCGCGAGGTCGGATGCGGCGGGGAGGGTAGCCGGGCCTCCGGCGACCCATTCGGCCCCCGCATTGCCGATCTGCAAGACGTCCGCGCAGGCCATGCCGGGCAGTAATGCACAGGAAACGGCGACGAGCACGCCGAATGCCTCGATCCGCTTCATCGATTCGTATCCCTCACCATCGCCGCCGTCCTACCGCATCCGCGAGATTGAGTCACACGCGGATGCGGCGCCGCGGTAGAGCAGGTTACCGGATGCCCAGCGCGGTGCGGATCGAGCGCCACGACAACAGCTTGAAGTTCTGCGCCTCGGGGGCGTTGTCGCCGTCCTGCGCCATGAACAGCCCTTCGGGATACTGCGGTCCGAAGTCGCCGAGCACGACTTCGATGCCGTCGGTATCGCTGGTTCCGCCCAGCGTGCCGCCATTGATGCGGAAGCGGCCTGCGGGCTTGCCGGAGGCGAGGTCGAACAGCGCATAGGCGTTGTCGCCCTGGCTGGAGGCGACGAGCCAGGCGCGGCCTTCGGCGTTGCGGGCGATGGCAAGGCCCTCGATGTCGTCGACCAGACCGTCCGTCTCACCCACGCGGGCGTAGGAACTGGCGGTCAGGGTGGGGGTGCCAAGCGGCACCTTCCAGATCGCCACGTCCTCCTCGGCTACGTAGAGCGTCTTCGTCACGTCATCGACGACGCAGCCCTCGGACTGGGTCGCGAACTTGACGTCGCGCAAGTGCTCGGCCGCGATCTTGCCGGCCTTCTCGACGAGGCGGCTCTCGGCGACCGTACCGTCCTTGAGCACGACGTAGGCGCGGGCGAGTTCGCCCGCCGCGAGCGGAGCACCCATGCAGAAGCCGTAGGCCTCCGCCGGGGCATGGCCGGCGGGCAGGAACGTCCCGGAGCCGAGCACCGAGAGCTTGCCGGTCGCGCCGTCGAGGCCGAACAGGGCGATGCGCGGTTCGGCGCGGTCGGTACGATCGCTGGCGCCGACGAGGATGCGGGTGGAGCCGTCCGCCATGCGCACTTCGCGCAGGTCCGCGTTGTTGAGCGCACCGGCGGGCGAGAAGTCCTTCACCGTGCCGTCGAGGGCGTAGACGTAGAGCCCGGCCTTCTTGTCGGTGCCCAGGATCAGGCTGGCGGCGGGATTCGCCGCATTGCGCCAGATCGCCGGGTCGTCCGCCGCATCGGCATTGCCGGTGCCTACGGGCGCGGTCTCGCCTTCTGCCGGGATATCGGTGGCGGGATAGTGGGGACGTGGGGCCTCGGGGGCAGCGGTGCCGGGGGCGATGGTCGTCGTCGCGCAGGCGGAAAGCAGGAGGGCCGGGAGCAAAGCTCCCGACCCCAGCTTCACGACATCGGCGATGCTCGTGAGGTTGCGCTTCATCAGAACGACATCCTTGCGCCGAACTTCACGGTCGAGCCGTACTCCTCGTACTGCAGCGCGCGCTTGGCGCCCGCGAGGTTCTGGTAGGCGAAGTACTTGGCGTTGTTGACGTTCACCCAGTCCGCGAAGATCTTGATGTTGTCGGTCAGCTTGTACTTGGCCGAAAGGTCCAGCTGGAAGTGCTGGTTGACGGTGCGGTCGGTCTCGGCATCGTCGCCCACTTCGTCGAGGTACTTGTCGCGGAAGGTGCCGGCAGCGCGCAGGCTGATCGGACCCTTTTCGTAACCCAGCACGACGTTGAAGGTGTTCTTCGAGGCGTTGGGCAGGTCGATGCGGCGCGCAAGGCCGTCACCGTCCAGCACGGTGCCACGGGCGTAAGTGTAGGTGTAGTTGATCTGCGTCAGCAGGCCGTCGAAGGGCGAGGGCAGCATGGTGAAGGCCTGGCTGAAGCTGGCTTCGAGGCCCATGATCTCGGCGGTATCGCCGTTCACCGGCATCGTCAGTTCGCTATATTCGATGCCCTGATACGTGCCCGCCTCACGCGTGCGCTGCGTGTAGGTATAGTCCTTGATCGACTTGTAGAACGTGCCGAACGATACCGCGCCGTTGTTCGCGAAGTAGTATTCGAACCCGGCGTCGAGGTTCCAGGCCTGGTAGGGCTTCAGCTCGGGGTTGCCGACTTCCAGTTCGAGGTCGTCGTTGATGACGTTGCGCGGGGCCATCTGCGACAGCTTGGGGCGCACGACGGTCTTGTAACCCGCCAGACGCGCCACGAGGTTCTGCTGCGGGCTGTAGCGCACCGTCAGGCTGGGCAGCCAGTTGGTGTAGCTGCGGGTGAAGCTGACCGGGGTGACCACGACGTCGTCGCTGTCGGTCACGTACTGGCCGTTCAGTTCGTTGTACGTACGCTCCATGCGCACGCCGCCGATGACGCGCAGCGTCGAGCTGTCCCAGCGGGCCATCGCATAACCGGCCGCGATGTCTTCACGCACCGAGTAGTCGCTGGTCGCCGAGTTGAAGTCCGTCTCGTAGTCGTTGACCACGAAGGAACCGGGGTTGGCGAGCAGGTAGGCGGCCGGGCCGCCCTTGCTAGCGACGGGGCCCATGTCGAACAGGCGGTAGGTCTGCGAACCCAGCACGTCGGCCAGCGTGTAATCCGGCGCATCGTCGGCCAGTTCGTAGTAGGTCATGTTGAAGTCGTACGACTTCTTGCGCCAGCGGGCCTTGCCGCCGACCTGCACGGTGAAGTCGCCGTTCGACCCTGCGAAAGTGCGGGCGAGGTCTGCCTTGATCGCCCATTCCTGGTCACGGCTGTCGGACAGCGTGGTCAGCTCGGTACGGTTGAATTCATACTCGCTGGGATCGTTGAAGCTGTCCGCGCCCTGCGTCACCGAGTAGGTCGGATAGTACTTGTTGGCGTAATCCATGTTGACCACGGTGCCTTCCGTGAAGCGCGCACGGAAACGGGTCGGGTCGATCGAGAAGTTCTCGCGCTCGGTGGACTTGGCGTAGCTGCCCATCCACTTGAACTTCCACACGCCGGTGTCGGTGTCGCTGCCGATCGAGACCGAGCGGATGCGCTGGCGTTCGAAGCGGTCCTTCAGGTCGCGGTTGACGGTGATGCGCTCGTCGGCGCCGTTGAAGGTGGCGCTGCTGTCGGTGCTGGAGGTCGGGCCGTCCTCGAAATCGCCGAAGTCGAGCGTGGTGCGGCGGCGGTATTCGTGGTCGTCGAACTGCGCCCAGTTACCGCGGATATAGGCCTTGGTCGTGTCCGACACGCGCCAGTCGGCGGACAGCGCCGCGTTGATGCGGGTGCGCTCGACGTCATAGTCGCGGTATTCTACCGATTCGGCCCAGGCGTTGCCGGCATCGTCCTCGTGCCAGCCGCCGGTCTCGACGTTGTCGGTCTCGAACTTGCGCTTGTAGTAGCTGACCGATCCGGCGATGCCGAAGTCGTCGCCCAGCTTCTGGGTGAAGTCGATCGCGCCCTTGGGCATGACCTTGCCCGAATAGTCGTTCCAGCTGCCCTCGGCGCTCGCCGAGTAGCGGTTCTTCTTGGAATCGAAGGCGCTGGTGGTGTTGATCTCGATCGAGGCGCCGATGAAGTCGCCGTCCATGTCGGGGGTGAAGCTCTTCTTCACTTCGATCGATTCGATGGTGTCGGACGAGATCACGTCGAGCGCGACCGAACGCACGTCCGATTCCGGCGCGGGCAGGCGCACGCCGTTGACCGAGGTGCCGTTGAGTTCGGGGTCGAGACCGCGCACCGACACGTAGCGGCCTTCGCCCTGGTCGTTGAGGATGTTGACGCCCGGCAGGCGGCGCAGCGATTCCGCTACGTTCTGGTCGGGGAACTGGCCGACCGCGTCACGGGTCAGGACCGATTCCACGCCGTCGGCGGCCTTCTGGCGGGAAAGGGCGCTGGTCATGTTCGCGGTCATGCCGGTGACGAGAATGTCGCCGCCGCCGATCGCCGCGAGGTCGAAGTTGCCCTCGATACGGCCCGTCGCAGCGACGTTGACGGTCTGGGTCGTCACTTCCGCGCCGACGTAGCGTGCTTCGAGCGTGTAGGTGCCTGCGGGCACGTCACCGAAGACGTAGGAACCGGCGCGGTCGGTCTCGACCTGGCGGTTGAGTTCCACGATGCGCACGGTGGCCGACTGCAGCGCGCGGGTGCCGGTGGCGTCGTTGACGTGGCCGGCGACTTCACCCGCGTGAGCGATGGTGGCGAACGATGCCGAGGCAAGCAGCCCGGCAACGAGCTGAAGCGAACGATTCATGGTGCGGAATATTCCCTGTTGCGGAGTCTAGTGTCCTGGGGACGTGCACCTAGGGTTGCTTCATGACAGTTGCGTGAGATTGGAAAGACACAACGATGACAGTTGCTGTACCGCAACAAAACGTAACAGTCGGCGCGCGGCGCAACGCGAAAACGCGGCGTCAGGTCATCGGATCATGTCAGGGAAAAAGAGAGGGGGAATGGTGCTGCTAGGGAGGATTGAACTCCCGACCTCGTCATTACCAATGACGCGCTCTACCACTGAGCTACAGCAGCACATATTCCAGGTCCGGGTAACCGGGGCGTCTGTCTGCCGGGCCAGAAGCCCCCGAGACAGGGGGGCGCTATTGTCCGCGCGGCGTTCGATTGTCAAGCGCCTCTTGTGCTTTCTTTTTCGGAGCGGCAATGCAGCGGGCGATGAACGCGCCGCAATCGCCTCGAAAACCCACGAAGGAAGAGCGTCTCGCCGCCAAGCTGCGCGAGAACCTGCGTCGCCGCAAGGCGCAGGCTCGTGCCGTATCCGCGCTTGGCGAAGCGGTCGAGGAGGGCGAATCGCCCGACAGCAAACCGCCACTGGCCAAATCGCCACCGGAAAGCTAGGGGCTGCGGCAAGACCGCGTCGGTCCTTGACAGTATAGGGAGCCTACATTGCCTCGCCTGATCCTGCTTCGCCACGGCCAGAGCCAGTGGAACCTTGAAAACCGCTTCACCGGCTGGTGGGACGTCGACGTCACCGAAAAGGGCGAGGCCGAGGCCCGCGCTGCCGGTGCGCTGCTCAAGGACAAGGGCCTGCTGCCCGACGTCGCCTTCACCTCGCTGCAGACCCGCGCGATCAAGACGCTGCATTTCGCGCTCGAAGCCGCCGGTATCCTGTGGATCCCCGAAACCAAGGACTGGCGCCTGAACGAGCGTCACTACGGCGGCCTCACCGGCCTCGACAAGGCCGAGACCGCCGCCAAGCACGGTGACGAGCAGGTCAAGGTCTGGCGTCGCAGCTTCGACATTCCGCCCCCCGTCATGGACAAGGGCAGCGAGTTCGACCTCTCGGCCGAACCGCGCTACGCGGGCATCGACACGCCGATGACCGAGAGCCTCAAGGACACCATCGCCCGCGTCCTGCCGTATTACGAAGGCTCGATCGTGCCGCACCTCCATGCCGGTTCGACCGTGCTGGTCGCCGCGCACGGCAATTCGCTGCGCGCGCTGGAAAAGCACCTATCGGGCATCTCCGACGAAGAGATCACCGGTCTGGAAATCCCGACCGGCCAGCCGATCGTCTACGAGTTGGACAACGATCTCAAGGTGCTCGACCGCTACTACCTCTCGGAGCGCTGATCCGTGACCGCACCAGTTGCAATCGTCATGGGCAGCCAGTCCGACTGGCCGACCATGATCAAGGCCGCCGAGATGCTCGACAAGCTGGGCGTCGCTTATGACGCCCGCATCGTCTCGGCGCACCGCACGCCCGAGCGGCTGGTGGACTTCGCGCATGGCGCGGACGGCGAGGGCTTCAAGGTGATCGTCGCCGGGGCAGGGGGCGCCGCCCACCTGCCCGGCATGATTGCCGCGATGACGCATCTTCCGGTGCTGGGCGTGCCGGTGCAGAGCAAGGCGCTGTCGGGACAGGACAGCCTGCTCTCGATCGTGCAGATGCCTGCGGGTATCCCCGTCGGCACGCTGGCGATCGGCGAGGCGGGCGCGGCCAATGCCGGTTTGCTGGCGGCGGCGATCCTGGCCACCTCGGACGAGGCGCTGGCGGGACGGCTCAAGGACTTCCGTGCGGCGCAGACCGCGAGTGTGGCGGAAAAGCCGGTCTGATGTTTCCCGCTTGGCTGAGGTGCTTCGACACGCTCAGCACGAGCGGGGTTGGGTTTTAGAATTTCAGCACTAAGTCCGCTCACCCTGAGCTTGTCGAAGGGCACCGGCACAAGGCAGGCGTAAAGGCGTAATGATCTCTCCCGGCGAAACCATCGGCATTCTTGGCGGCGGCCAGCTCGGGCGGATGATCGCCATGGCGGCGGCGCAGCTGGGCTATCGCTGCCACGTCTACGCGCCCGAGGCGGACTCGATCGCCGCCGACGTCTGCGCGCAGTTCACGTGCGCCGCCTGGGACGATGCCGAGGCCATGGCGAAGTTCGCAGCCGACTGCGCGGTGGTGACCTACGAGTTCGAGAACGTCCCCGTTGGCCCGCTCGCGGCGCTGGGCGACACGCCGCTGCTCGCCCACGCCCGCGCTCTCGAAACTGCGCAGGACCGCCTGAACGAAAAGCGCTTCGTCACTGACCTTGGCGGCACCCCCGCCCCCTTCGCCCCGGTGGATAGCGCGGAGGATCTTGCGCAGGCCATCGCCGCGATCGGCGCGCCGGGCATCCTGAAGACCCGCCGTGACGGCTACGACGGCAAGGGCCAGTGGCGCATCATGACGCCTGGGGACGCCGCCGCGCTGGACCTGCCCGCGACGCCGCTGATCTACGAGGGCTTCGTCACCTTCTTTGCCGAATTCTCGGTGATCCTGTGCCGCGGGGCGGACGGCGAGGTGCGCTTCTTCGACAGCGCCCACAACGTCCACGAGGGCGGCATCCTGGCGCTCAGCACCGTGCCCGCGCCCGCCGACCTGCTGGAGCAGGTGCCCGCCGCGCGCGAACTCGCGACGAAGGTTGCCGATGCGCTGGACTATGTCGGCGTGCTGACGCTGGAATTCTTCGCCACGAAGGACGGCCCCGTCTTCAACGAGATGGCCCCGCGCGTCCACAACTCGGGCCACTGGACCATCGAGGGTTCGGTCACCAGCCAGTTCGAGAACCACGTCCGCGCGATCTGCGGGCTACCGCTGGGCGACACCGGCCTTGCCGCGAAGGGCGTGGAGATGCGCAATCTCATCGGCGACGAGGCGCACGACTGGCCGACCATCCTCGCCGATCCGGCCAACCACCTGCACCTCTACGGCAAGGCCGCCGCCCGTCCGGGGCGCAAGATGGGCCATGTCACGCGGCTGATCCTCGACTGATGGCCCCAAAGATGATGCCGCAGGTTTTCCTCATCTACGCCCGCGCCGAAAACGGCGTGATCGGCCGCGACGGCGCGCTGCCCTGGCGGCTCCCGGCGGACCTCAAGCGGTTCAAGGCGCTGACCATGGGCAAGCCGATGGTGATGGGCCGCAAGACCTTCGACAGCTTTCCCGCGCCGCTGCCCGGCCGCCGTCACATCGTGCTGACCCGCGACACCGGCTGGAGCGCGGAAGGCGCCGAAGTCGCGCATTCGGTGGACGAGGCGTTGGCGCTTGCAGGAGAAGGCGAAGTCGCGGTGATCGGCGGGGCCGAGATCAATGCTCTCTTCCTCCCGCTCGCCGCCCGGATCGAACTGACCGAGATCGCGGGCGATTACGAGGGCGATACCGTAATGCCCGAAGTCGGCCCCGAGTGGGTTGAAATTGCGCGCGACGCCCATACGGCGGACGGTGCCCGACCGGCACATGCTTTCGTGACTCTCACACGCGCCCTATAGCCGAGACGCCCATGATTCGCCTCGACAACCGCCAACCCGTTCCCGAATCCCTGCGCGGTGCCGTGCTGGCGCTGGGCAACTTCGACGGGTTCCACCAGGGCCATCAGGCCGTGGTGGGCGAGGCGATCGGCTGGGCGAAGGCGCAGGGCCGCCCGGCCATCGTCGCCACCTTCGACCCGCACCCCGTCCGCCACTTCAAGCCCGATGCCGAGCCCTTCCGCCTGACCACTCTGGAGCAGCGGCAGGAACTGTTCGCGGCTGCCGGCGCGGATGCGATGCTGGTGCTGCACTTCGATTCGGCGATGGCGGCGATGCCCGCCGTGCAGTGGATCGAGGAGATGCTGGTGCGTCACATGGGCGCGGTCGGCGTCGTCACCGGCGAGGATTTCACGTTCGGCCGCGCCAAGGGTGGCAATCCGCAATTGCTGCGAGAGGTCGGCGCGGCGCACGGGCTTGAAGGCCGTACCGTCGGTCCGGTGAGCGACGCGGGCGGCACCGTCTCGTCGAGCCGCATCCGCGAGGCGCTCAAGTCCGGCGACTGCCAACTGGCCGCGCGGCTCCTGACGCGGCCGTTTGCGATCCGGGGCCGGGTCCAGCATGGCGACAAGCTGGGCCGCACCATCGGCTTTCCCACCGCCAACCTCGACATGGCGAACTACCTGCGCCCGCTCTACGGCATCTATGCGGTGACCGGCCGCATGCCCGACGGCCGCGTGGTTCACGGCGCCGCGAACATCGGCATCCGCCCGACCTTCGACCCGCCCAAGGAATTGCTGGAGCCGCACTTCTTCGACTTCGCAGGTGACCTCTACGGACAGGAGATCGAGGTGGCGTTCCACCACTTCCTGCGCCCCGAGGCGAAATTCGATTCGCTCGACGCGCTGATCGAGCAGATGGACCGGGACTGTGTAAAGGCGCGGGAACTGCTGGCGGGGCTATCCTGACGTCGTCCCGGACTTGATCCGGGACCGCTGGCGGTCTTTAGGCGAGCGTTGTCGCGCAGGGTGCCGCGCCCGTGAGGTCGGCTGTTCATGGCCAACGGTCCCGGATCAAGTCCGGGACGACGCCTACTTCCAACGATCGCGCATTTGTTCTAGTGCCCCGCGATCATGACCGAACAGCGCGACTATCGTAGCACCGTCTTCCTGCCGAAGACCGATTTCCCGATGAAGGCCGGACTCCCCCAGAAGGAGCCGGGCATTCTTGCGCGCTGGCAGTCGGAAAAGATTTACGAGAAGACCCGTGACGCCCGCCGCGGCCGCGACAAGTTCGTGCTGCATGACGGCCCGCCTTATGCCAACGGCGACATGCACATCGGCCACGCGCTGAACCACATCCTCAAGGACATGGTCGTCCGCACCCAGACCCTGCTGGGCAAGGACGCGCCTTACGTTCCCGGCTGGGACTGCCACGGCCTGCCGATCGAGTGGAAGGTCGAGGAAGAGTACCGCAAGAAGAAGAAGAACAAGGACGAGGTTCCGGCGGAGGAATTCCGCGCCGAATGCCGCGCCTATGCCCAGAACTGGGTGAACGTGCAGCGCGAGCAGCTCAAGCGCCTCGGCATCAACGGCGACTGGGACAACCCGTACCTGACGATGGACTTCCAGGCCGAGGCCACCATCGTCGGCGAACTGCTGAAGTTCGCCGAGAACGGCATGCTCTATCGCGGCGCCAAGCCGGTGATGTGGTCGCCGGTGGAGAAGACCGCCCTCGCCGAAGCCGAGGTGGAGTACGAGGACATCACCTCGACCCAGATCGACGTGGCGTTCGAGATCACGGAAGCGCCGAATGCTCCGGGCATCCAAGCTTTCATCGATGCCGGTGAGAAGGTCTATGGCGTCATCTGGACGACCACGCCTTGGACGATCCCGGTCAATCAAGCTTTGGCTTACGGCCCAGAAGTTGCGTACGATGTCGTACCGTTCAATGGTGCGCGTTACATCGTTGCTCGTGACTTGCAGCAGAAAACAATGGAGCGCTGGGGCTTCGACCCGACTGCACCCGGACCGCAGGACATTCTGCAGTACCTCGGTAAAGCACTGGCAGGAGCAAAGGCGCGCCACCCGATGCACGCGCTCGGCGGGTTCTTCGCCGAACCGCGTCCGCTGCTGGCGGGTGATTTCGTCACCACCGAGAGCGGCACCGGCCTCGTCCACATGGCGCCCGACCATGGCGAGGACGACTTCGATCTGTGCAAGGCCAACGGCATCAACCCCAAGTTCGTGGTCGAGGCCGACGGCAAGTACCGCGAGGACTGGCTGTGGCTGGCCGGGCAGGGCTCGGTCATCAATCCGAAGTTCAACGCCCCCGACGGCCCGATCTGCTCTGACCTGCGCGAAGCGGGCGGCCTGCTGGCGGCTTCGGCGGACTACAAGCATTCCTACCCGCACTCGTGGCGTTCCAAGGCCAAGGTGATCTACCGCTGCACCCCGCAGTGGTTCGTGCCGATGGACAAGGCGATGACGCATATTTCGCCCAAAACCCCGGCCGACAAGCGCTGGGAGAACGAGGGCGGGGCGATCGATCCCGCCGAGGAAAACCTGATGGACGCGCCGACGCTTCGTCAGGCGGCGCTGCAGGCCATCGCCGAAACCCGCTTCGTTCCCGACAAGGGCCGCAACCGCATCGGCGCGATGGTCGAGGGGCGCCCAGACTGGGTGCTCTCGCGCCAGCGCGCCTGGGGCGTGCCGATCACGCTGTTCGTGCACCGCAAGACCGGCGAATACCTCGTCGATCCCGCCGTCAACGAGCGTATCCGCGCCGCGATCCTGGCGAAGGGCGTCGATGGCTGGTCGGACGAAGCCGCGCAGGACCTGCTCGGCAACGGCTACAACGCCGACGATTACGAGCGTGTCGCCGACATTCTCGACGTCTGGTTCGATTCCGGCTCCACGCACGCTTTCGTTCTGGAATCAGGCCGTTGGCCCGATCTGCTGCGCCCCGAAGGCTATACCGGCCCGAAGGCGGACCTCTATCTCGAAGGCTCCGACCAGCATCGCGGCTGGTTCCAGTCCTCGCTGCTGGAAAGCTGCGCCACGCGCGGCCATGCGCCGTACAAGGCGGTGCTGACCCATGGCTTCACGATGGACGCCAAGGGTATGAAGATGTCCAAGTCGCTGGGCAACACGATCAGCCCGCTGAAGGTCATGGAGACCAACGGCGCCGACATCATCCGTCTCTGGGCGCTCTCGGTGGACTTCACCGAGGACCACCGCATCGGCGACGAAATCCTCAAGGGCGTCGCCGACCAGTACCGCAAGCTGCGCAACACCCTGCGCTACCTGCTGGGCGCACTGGACGGCTTCGACGAGGCGGAGCGCCTTCCCGTGTCGGAGATGCCCGAACTGGAGCGCTACGTGCTTGCGCTGCTGGGCAAGCTGGACGCGACGCTGCGCGCGGCGATCGATGCCTTCGACTTCAACACGTACGTCCGCTCGCTGCTCGATTTCTGCAACGAGGACCTCTCCGCGTTCTTCTTCGATATCCGCAAGGACTGCCTCTACTGCGACGCGCCAACGGACCCCAAGCGCCGCGCCTACCGCACGGTGCTGGACACGCTGTTCCACGCGCTGATCCGCTACGCCGCGCCGGTGATCGTGTTCACCGCCGAGGAAACGTGGGGATCGCGCTATCCGGACGGCGACAGCGTTCACCTGCTCGAATGGCCGGAAGTTCCGGCGGTCGAGGCAGACGATGCGAAGTGGGCCCAACTGCGCACGCTGCGCGCGGCTGTGACCGAGGCGATCGAGCCGCTGCGGCGGGAGAAGATCATCGGCTCCAGCCTGGCCGCAGTCGTCACGGTGCCCGAAAGCGCACCTGAGGCCGATCTCGCCGAGCTGTTCATCACCGGGACAGTCACGCGCGGGCAGGGCGAGGAGGTGACCGTCACCCCCTCCACCGACCACAAGTGCGGCCGCTGCTGGCGGCATCTCCCGGAAGTGACCGAGGACGGCGCGCTGTGCGACCGCTGCGACGACGTCGTGGAGCCGGTGGAATGAACCCCTGGATGAAGCGCGCGATCGGCCTGCTGGTCGCCGTGATCGTCTATGCGATCGACCAGGGCATCAAGGGCTGGATCACCGAAGGCATCGATCTCGACCGGATCGGGCAGGTCTATGTCCTGCCGTTCTTCAACCTGACGTGGACGCAGAACTTCGGTGTCTCGCTGGGCCTGTTCACTGCGGGTTCGCCCGAGGGACGCTGGGCGCTGGTCGCCATGACCGGCGCGATCGCGGCCTTCGTGTTCGTCTGGCTGCTGCGCGAGCGCAAGCTGCCGGAGATCGCGGCGCTCGGCATGGTGCTGGGCGGGGCGGCCGGAAACATCCGCGACCGTTTCGGCGTCGGCTATGTCATCGACTATGCCGACCTGCATTTCGGAGCATGGCGGCCCTTCCTGATCTTCAATCTTGCGGATGCCGCCATCACCATCGGCGTCCTGATTATCCTTGCCCGTTCCCTGTTTTCGCGCGACAAGCCCGAGACAGAGGCGCAACCCGCCCCGATTGCAGATTAAACGCGAGTTGAATTTGATGCGCATGAAGAAAACCGCTGCCCTCCTCCTCGTCGCGACGGGCGCGGTCATGCTGTCCGCTTGCGGCAGCACCGGCCTGTTCAACCGTGCTCGCCCCGACGAGTTCGCCGTGCAGCGCCAGACCCCGCTGGTGGTGCCGCCCGACTTCTCGCTGAGCCCGCCGAAGCAGGGCCAGCCTCGCCCGACCGACGATTCGGTGCAGCAGCAGACGCTCGATGCGCTGTTCGGCGGCCCGCAGGCCCGCAGCGACATCGAGAAGTCGGCGCTCAGCCTGGCCGGCACCGCCGAGCCGTCGATCCGCTCGACGGTGGGGGATCCGCAGACCTACACGGTCGCCAAGGGTCAGCTGACCCGCGCGATCCTCGCCGCGCCGGAAGGCGATGGGCGTGACGCGCAGACTGCCGTGGGCGGTTGATCTCTCGCTGAAACGATACGAAAAAGGCCGGGCGAAAGTCCGGCCTTTTTCTTTCGTGCAGGGCACAACCCCGTCATCCCAGCGAAGGCTGGGACCGCTGGCCTGTTACTGCCAGAGCGATTGCCCCACCCTTCGTCATTGCGAGCGTAGCGAAGCAATCCAGGGCAGTTCGGCGCCGCTCTGGATTGCTTCGCTGCGCTCGCAATGACGCTTCAAGGTTTAGCTATCGTCAAAGCGTCCGGTCGAGGGTCGGGCTTTGCGCGGCCAGCGGCCCCAGCCTTCGCTGGGATGATGAGGTTTGTTTTGTGATGCTGGCCCTAATTCTTCCTGCGCATGAAAAAGGGCACGCGGGTCGCCCCGCGTGCCCTCTCAATCATGGCCTAGCCCGCCAGCAGGCTTGTCAGCCGTCGCCGGTGACGCCGTCGTCCTCATCCTCGACGCTGCTGACGAGGAGCTTGTCGATCTTGAGCCCGTCCATGTCGATGACTTCGAAACGCCAGCCCTGATCGGTGAAGTGCTCGCCCTCGCGTGGGACCTTGCGCAGTACGTGGAGCACCAGCCCTGCGAGGGTCGCGAAATCACGGTCCTCGGGCAGCGTGATGCCGAGGCGATCGGCCAGCGAATCGGCAGGCATGGCGCCGGAAACCAGCAGCGATCCGTCCTCGCGCTCGGTCACCATGGGCTCGTCGCCCTCGTCCTGGTGCGAGACGAAGTTGCCCGCCAGCGCCGCGAGAACGTCGGAGGGGGTCACCACGCCTTCGAGGTGGCCGTATTCGTCGTGGACCACAGCCATCGACACTTCGGCGGTCTGCAGCTTGCGCAGGGCATCCATGGCGTCGAGCTGGTCGGGGATGACCTCGGCCTTGCGCATCATCGCGCGGACCTCGACCGTCCGGCCCTCGACCAGCGCGGCGAGCACTTCCTTGACCTTGAGGATGCCGACCACGTTGTCTGGTGCGCCTTCGCCCGCCACCACCGGCAGCAGCGAGTGCGGCGAGGCGGCGATCTTGGCGCGCAGCTGGGTCTCGTCGGCGTCGGCGTCGATCCAGTCGATCTGGTTGCGCGGGGTCATCAGTTCGCGCACGGGACGCTCGGCGAGACGCATCACCCCGGTCATCATCGCGCGCTCCTCCTCCTCGATAACGCCGGTGCGGGTGGCCTCGGCGAAGATCATGTGGAGTTCCTCGGCGGTGAGACGCTCGGTATCGCCGCTGCGGATCGAGAACAGGCGCAGGATCAGGCCCGAGGACTTGTCGAGCAGCCAGACGAACGGGCCCATCGCCGTCGCCAGGATGCTCATCGGGCGGGCCATGACCAGCGCAACCGGCTCGGCCATGCGCAGGGCCAGTTGCTTGGGCACCAGTTCGCCGACGACGACGCTGGCGTATGTCGTGGCAATGATCACCAGCGCGAAACCCAGCTCGCCTGCGAAACGGACCGGCACGCCGAGCGTGGCGAGGCGATCGCCGACCGGCTGGCCGAGACTCGCGCCCGAATAAGCGCCCGCGATGATGCCTATGAGGGTGATGCCGATCTGTACCGTCGAGAGGAAGCGGCCCGGGTCGGCTGCCAGTTCCATCGCGGTCAGGGCGGCCCGGCTGCCCTTGTCGGCGGACATCTTGAGGCGCGGCGTGCGCGCGGAGACGATGGCCAGTTCGGACATCGAGAACAGGCCGTTCAGCAGAATCAGCCCGATGATGATGAGGACGTCGGTCCAGGGAAAGGGTGTCACAGTGCTTTCACCGCTAGCAGAGATTGTGCGCCGCGCGAAGAACCCGTGTTGGCCAAACGCCGCATGGCAACGCTTTGCAATGCGTCAGGCAATCTGTCGCCGGCCCGGGAACCGTAGGTAATGCTGTGTGTTGAAGGGCGCACAAGCCATTCGCCGTTCATGTTCACTACCGCACAGATGTCCGGTATAAGGGCACATCAAGAGGAAGGGACACCCAAGAGATGAAAAAGTCGCGCCTGATCACTTCGGCCGCCGCGGTCTTCGCGCTGGTTTCGGTTTCCGCCTGCGTCACCGACCCGAACACCGGTGAGCGCAAGGTTTCCCGCACGGCGATCGGCGGTGCCGGCGGCGCGGGCCTTGGCTATCTGCTGGGCAGCGTCATCGGCGGCAAGACAGCGCGCATCGTCGGTGCCGGCATCGGCGGCGTCGCGGGCGGCGTCGTCGGCTACCAGATGGACAAGCAGATCAAGGAACTGAAGGAACAGACCGCCGGTTCGGGCATCGACGTCACCCAGCAGGGCGACGGCATTCTGGTGAACCTGCCGGACGTGACGTTCGCGGTGAATTCCACCGTCGTCAGCCCTTCGTTCCAGACCTCGCTCGACAAGGTCGCGCAGTCGATGGTGCAGTATCCGAACAGCCTCGTCGACGTCTACGGTCACACCGATTCGACCGGCTCGGCCGCCTACAACATGGACCTGTCGAAGCGCCGTGCCGATTCGGTGGCGCGCTACCTGATCAGCCGGGGCGTCTCGTCCTCGCGCATTCAGACGCAGGGCATGGGCATGAACTACCCGGTCGCGGACAACAACACGCCGGAGGGCCGCGCGCTCAACCGCCGTGTCGAGATCAAGATCACGCCGGTCACCACCGACGACGCCAGCTCGGCGAAGTAAGACCTTCCGCAGGAAGCGGGATCGGGGAAGGGGCCGGCGCGGAAAACCGCACCGGCCCCTTCTTCGTAACCACGTGATTTCCATAGAGTAACTTGAAACGCCGCAATATCGGCGTAGTCTGGCCGCGAACAGGGTTCGGGGGGACTTGATGCGTTTCAGGATTGTGGCGGCGGCGCTGGCTGCGTGGTTCTCGGTTACGCCTGCGCAGGCGGCCTGGACCGAGGCGTCGAGCGAACACTTCGTCATCTACGCCAACGATTCCGACAAGGACATCACCCGCTTTGCGCAGCAGCTCGAGCGGTATCACGCGGGGATGGCCTATGTGCTGGGCTCCAAAGTCGCCAAGCCCAGCCCGTCGAACCGGGTCACCGTCTATGTTGTGAAGAACACCCGCGAAGTGCGCGAGCTTCATGGCGGCGACAACAAGTTCGTCGGTGGTTTCTACGTGCCACGGGCAGGGGGCTCGCTGGCGATCGTGCCCGCCGTGCAGAGCGGCAGCGGGCAAGTGACCTGGTCGATGATCGTGTTGCTGCACGAATATGCCCACCACTTCCTGATTTCCAGCAACGTCTCGGCCATGCCACGCTGGCTGAGCGAAGGGTCGGCGGAGTTTTTCGCCTCGGCCAAGTTCGAGGCGGACGGCGGGCTCTGGCTCGGCCGCCCCGCCAGTCACCGCGCGGGGGAACTGCTCTATGCGCAGGACGTCAAGGCGGCGGACCTGCTCGACCCAACCGATTACGACAAGCGCAAGCACACCAGCTACGACGCCTTCTACGGCAAGAGCTGGCTGCTCTATCATTACCTGACCTTTGGCGGCGATCGCAAAGGCCAGTTCACCCGCTACACCGAGCTGCTTGCCAATGGACGCGGCCAGCGCGCCGCAGCGCTGGAAGCTTTCGGCGATTTCGACAAGCTGGAAAAGGATCTCGATCATTACTTGCGGCAGCGGCGGATGACGGCGCTGACGCTCAAGCCGGAACTGCTGACGATCGGCCCGGTGTCGCTGCGCACGCTCTCGGCGGGGGAGGCGGAGATCATGCCGGTGCGCATCCGCTCGCGGCGCGGCGTGTCGAGCGAGGAAGCCGCGACGCTGCTGGTCGAGGCGCGGGCGATCGCGGCGAAGTATCCCGATGATGCAGCGGTGCTCGCCGCGCTGGCTGAGTGCGAATATGACGCCGGGCACGACAAGGAGGCCGTCGCCGCCGCCGATACCGCGATCAAGCGTGATCCCTCGCAAGTCAACGCCTACGTCCAGAAGGGCTATGCGCTGTTCCGCGAGGCTGAGGACAACAAGGGCGACGACAAGGAGCGCGCTGCCGCGTACAAGACGGCGCGGGCGCCCTTCATCGCGCTCAACCGGCTGGAGAACGACCACCCGCTGCCGCTGATCTACTTCTACCGCAGCTTCGTCGAGCAGGGAGAGCAACCTCCGAAACTTGCGGTCGACGGGCTGATCCGGGCAGTGGAACTGGCCCCCTTCGATCTGGGCCTTCGCATGACGCTCGGTACGACGCTGCTGCGGCTGGGGCGTTCCCCGGAAGCCCGCATCGTGCTGGGGCCGGTGGCGAACAACCCGCACGGCGGCGGCATGAGCACCTTCGCGCACAACCTGATCGAGCGGATGGCGAACGATCCCGCCTGGAAGGGTGAGGATATGGGCGAGGAAATGCCCAAGGACTCCGAGGGTGAGGGCGCCGAAGGGTCCTGAGAGGGTGCGGCCGCCGTTCGGTCAGACCGAATAGCGCCGCGCGCGATCTGCGAGTCGCTCGACCGCGGCAGCATGGATGCCATTCGAGGAAACCAGAACGCCGAATGCGCGGGGATCGCGCTTGTTGTAGTTGAGCGGTTGGCCGAAGGCGTCGGTCACCGAGGCGCCCGCCTCGCGTGCGATCAGTGCGGCAGCGGCGATGTCCCACTCGTAGCCCCAGCGCAGGGTTGCCAGAAGATCGGCGTCTCCGGCTGCGATCATGGCCATGCGCAGGGCGATCGAATTGGGCTGCTCGACAAGGGTGAGGTCGGCGTCCTCGGGAGCCAGCTTGAGGGCGGGTACGCGCGATCCGCCCAGCACCTCGCGTTCGCTTGCGGTAAGCCGGGCGCCGTTCAGCCATGCGCCTTTGCCCGCTTCGGCCGACCAGAACTCGCCGCCGTTGTCGCGGTTACGCACGGGGGCGAAGAGGTAGCCCAGCAATGGCCGCCGCGTGTTCACCAGCGCCACCGAAATCGCCCAGCCCTTGCGACCATGAATGTAGTCTCGGGTGCCGTCGATCGGATCGACCAGCCAGACCAGTTCATGGTCCTGCCGATCCTGCGTGTCGGCCGTCTCTTCCGAAAGCCATCCTGCCGCAGGCAGCAATGCGCGCAGTTCGCGCTTGAGGTAGGCATCGACCGCGAGATCGGCGGTGCAGACCGGGCTTCCCGGCGTCTTTTCCCACGATTCGAGCGCGTGCCCATCGCCTGGCCATCCGGCAAGGGCGATGCGTCCGGCCTCCCGGACGATGGCTTCGAGTCGCTTTCTGTCGATCATCGGGCGCGCTCCCGCATCAATTGCTATTGAGAACTGATATCAAATAAGGTCGATGAAATTCGACGTGGCTATGCATTTGCGCAGGCGCCGGGCCTTTTCAAGGGCGCCGGGATGTGCTTAGGCGGACGCCGAACATATGGCTACGGCGCCTTCCCCGGGAACCTCCAGCAGAAAGCGATTTGAGCGATGAACATTCACGAATATCAGGGCAAGGAACTCCTCGCGAAGTATGGCGTGGGCATTCCCGCCGGCATCGCCGCCCTCACCGTCGAAGAGGCAGTCGCCGCTGCCAAGCAGCTTCCCGGACCGCTCTACGTCGTCAAGGCGCAGATCCACGCCGGCGGCCGCGGCAAGGGCAAGTTCAAGGAACTCCCCGCCGACGCCAAGGGCGGCGTGCGTCTTGCCAAGTCGATCGAGGAAGTCGAGGCTTTCGCCAAGGAAATGCTCGGCAACACCCTCGTCACCATCCAGACCGGTGAAGCAGGCAAGCAGGTCAACCGTCTCTACGTGACCGACGGCGTCGACATCGACAAGGAATACTACCTGTCGATGCTCGTGGACCGCAAGACCGGCCGCGTCGCCATGATCGTGTCGACCGAAGGCGGCATGGACATCGAGGAAGTCGCCCACAACACGCCCGAGAAGATCACCACGATCACCATCGATCCGGCTGAAGGCTTCCAGGCGCACCATGGCCGCGCCGTCGCTTTCGCGCTGAAGCTGTCGGGTGACCTCAACAAGCAGGCCCAGAAGCTGGCCAAGCAGCTCTACACCGCGTTCATCGCGATGGACTGCGACATGGTCGAGATCAACCCGCTGGTCGAATCGAAGGGCGGCGAACTGCTCGTCCTCGACACCAAGATGAGCTTCGATTCGAACGCTCTCGCCCGTCACCCCGACATCTTCGCCCTGCGCGACGAGACCGAGGAAGACCCGGCCGAGATCGAAGCCTCGAAGTACGACTTGGCTTACATCAAGCTCGACGGCGACATCGGCTGCATGGTCAACGGCGCCGGCCTCGCCATGGCGACGATGGACATCATCAAGCTGAACGGCATGTTCCCGGCCAACTTCCTCGACGTCGGCGGCGGCGCCAACAAGGAGAAGGTGACCGCGGCGTTCAAGATCATTCTCGCGGACCCCGCCGTGAAGGGTATCCTCGTGAACATCTTCGGCGGCATCATGAAGTGCGACATCATCGCCGAGGGCATCGTTGCCGCGGCGAAGGAAGTGAACCTGCAGGTTCCGCTCGTCGTCCGCCTCGAAGGCACCAACGTCCAGCAGGGCAAGGACATCCTGGCCAACTCGGGCCTCGCGATCGTCCCCGCCAACGACCTGGGCGATGCCGCCAAGAAGATCGTCGCCGAAGTCCAGGCCGTCGCCTGATCCTTTCGGTGATGCGCATCATGCGCACGATCATATAGCGAATATTGAGACGGCGGGGGTTTCGCGACCCCCGCCGTTTCTGCATGTATGCGTTGCGCGAAGTTTCTCTTTTCCCGTCGCAAGCTCTTAGCGCTTTAGCGAGGCTTGACGTCGAGGCAGAGGAACGCGATAGCTCGCACCAGAATTTAATCGTGCGGTTAAATTTGCCGTCCCAGCAGTGAGAGGACAGATCGCAATGAAGATCATCGTGCCCGTTAAGCGGGTCATCGATTACAACGTGAAGCCGCGGGTCAAGGCCGACGGCACGGGCGTTGACCTTGCCAACGTCAAGATGAGCATGAACCCCTTCGACGAGATCGCCGTCGAGGAAGCCATCCGCCTCAAGGAAGCGGGCAAGGCCGAAGAGATCATCGCCGTCTCGGTCGGACCGGCGAAGGCGCAGGAAACCCTGCGTACCGCGCTCGCCATGGGCGCCGACCGCGCGATCCTGATCGAGACCGACGCCGAAGTCGAACCGCTGGCCGTGGCCAAGATCCTCAAGGCCATCGTGGCTGAAGAGAACCCCGGCCTCGTGATCCTCGGCAAGCAGGCGATCGACGACGATTCGAACCAGACCGGCCAGATGCTCGCCGCGCTGACGGGCCGTCCGCAGGGCACCTTCGCCTCGAAGGTCGATGTTGCCGGCGATTCGGTTGCCGTGACCCGCGAAGTCGACGGCGGACTCGAGACCGTGAAGCTGTCGCTCCCCGCCATCGTCACCACCGACCTGCGCCTCAACGAGCCGCGCTACGCTTCGCTGCCCAACATCATGAAGGCGAAGAAGAAGCAGCTCGATGTGAAGTCGCCCGCCGACTACGGCGTCGACATCGCGCCGCGTCTCAAGACCCTCAAGGTCTCCGAGCCGCCCGTGCGTTCGGCTGGTATCAAGGTTGCCGACGTCGACGGCCTCGTCGCCAAGCTCAAGGAACTGGGAGTCGCATAATGAAGACGCTCGTTTGGGTCGAACACGACAACGCCTCCGTCAAGGACGCTACCCTCTCCGCCGTCACCGCTGCTGCCAAGCTGGGTGAAGTCCACCTCCTCGTCGCCGGTTCCGGCGCGCGCGCCGTGGCTGACGCCGCTGCGCAGATCGCTGGCGTGGGCAAGGTTCACTTCGCCGACGACGCGGCCTACGAGCACGCGCTGGCCGAGAACATCGCGCCGCTGATCGTGGACCTGATGGGTCACCACGACGCCTTCGTCGCGCCGGCCACCACCACCGGCAAGAACGTCGCCCCGCGCGTTGCCGCGCTGCTCGACGTCGCGCAGATCTCGGACATCCTCTCGGTCGAGGGCGAGAAGACCTTCACCCGTCCGATCTACGCGGGCAACGCCATCGCCACCGTCGAATCGAGCGATCCGAAGCTCGTCATCACCGTGCGCGGCACTGCCTTCGCCAAGGCCGAGGCCACTGGCGGCTCGGGCGTGGTCGAGGACGTGACGGGCGCCGGTGATGCGGGCCTCTCCAGCTTCGTGGGCGCGGAAATCGCCAAGTCGGAGCGTCCGGAGCTGACCAGCGCCAAGATCATTGTCTCGGGTGGCCGCGCGCTGAAGGACTCGGAGACCTTCGAGGCCACGATCATGCCGCTCGCCGACAAGCTGGGCGCCGCCGTCGGCGCTTCGCGCGCTGCGGTCGATGCGGGCTATGTGCCCAACGACTACCAGGTCGGCCAGACTGGCAAGATCGTGGCACCGGAAGTCTACATCGCGGTCGGTATCTCGGGCGCAATCCAGCACCTTGCGGGCATGAAGGACTCCAAGACCATCATCGCCATCAACAAGGACGAGGATGCCCCAATCTTCCAGGTGGCCGACGTGGGCCTCGTGGCGGACCTGTTCAGCGCGGTGCCGGAGCTTACCGGCAAGCTTTGAAATCTGAAAATTCCCTTCTGTCACAAATGCTTAACCCCCGGATGCAAATCCGGGGGTTATTTGCTGGGTATCGTGTGGATGTCAGTGCCTACACGATGTGCATGGTCGGGGGACGTTGCAATCATGAGGCATCGGAATTTTTGGGCTCTTCTTGCGATGCTCTGCGGGTTGACCGTCGGAACCTGCTGCCACGCCAAACCCAAAATCACGATGTTGCCCGCGATTTCGCAATGGTTGGTAGATTACCAGAAGACGAGTTGCGTCATGGTTCGACGCTTCGGTACCAGTAAAAGACCGGTTTTGCTGAGCATGAGGACATACGGCCCCGGTCGCGATTTCGAAGTTACCGTTGCAGGCGAGATCGCTGCACGGCTGCAGCAGGCGCCGCAATTCGGAATCGCCTATGGCCTCCACGAGCTTTCGTTTCCCAGTCTGCATCACAACGCACGCGCGGGCGCATACGGTCCCGCGGTTCTGCTTTCGAGTGCATTGGCTACCAAGAAGCACCGGCAGGTGGGGGGCTTCGCAGCCGAGCCGATGCCGGATTCTGATTTCGAGGCCACGGTCGATCGGATCAGTCTGGGGACGTCGCATCAGACATTCGTTCTCGACACCGGCAGTGTTCTTCCGGTGCTTTCCGCGCTGCGGACTTGCACCGACGCGCTGGTGCGGAGTTGGGGCCTTGACCCAGCCGAGCAGGCCGAGCTTACGTGTCGCCCTAAAGTGGCGGACAAAAAATGGATCTCCGAGATACTCAAGGATTTCCCGTCTGAACTCGAATATCAGGGCAAGGATGGGCGCCTGAACTTGCGCGTCATGGTGGACAAGGCCGGACAACCGACGCAGTGCGAAACGGTAAACGCCTTCAGGAATGCCAACTTCAATACGAAAGTTTGCGACATAGTAATCGGCATGGCCAGATTCGAGCCTGCGCTTGATAGCAACAGCCAGCCTGTCGCCTCGTTCTTTTCAGGCAGTATCGTATACGTTAACTGACGCCGCACTCAGCGGCCGCCAGGCAAGCGCTCGAACAGCATGAGCATCGTATCGTCGCTGACATGCGCGCCGTAGCGCGCGAAGCCGAGGGCTGCCGCGACGCGTTCCGACGCCGCATTGCCCTCCTCGATCATGCAGGCGATGCGTTTTGGACCATGCGCCCGGTCGAACCAGCCGAGCACGGCCTCCATCACTTCACCCGCCACGCGCTTGCCCCACCAGTCGCGGCGGACGATCCAGCCCGCCTCGGGAACGTCGTCCATGCCGACATCGTGGCCGAAGCCACGCCACGAATGGAAGACACCGCATGCAGCGATGATGCTGTCTGCGCCATGCGGACGCACCATGAAGGTGCCGTAGCCATAGAGCATCCACGACCCCGCATTCCGCATCAGGCGGTCGAACTGCGGCTGCCGTTCGGCTGAAGCAGGGCCGAGGTAGCGGCGGGTTTCCTCGTCGTCGATCAGGGCACAGAGCTGGGGCAGATCGCTCGCCACCGGGCGCCACAAGTCGAAACGGTCGGTTGTCAGCAGTGGTCCATCGGTCATAGCAGCCGATCGATCGCATGGATGCATAGGCCGAACAAGCCACCCACCAGCGTGCCGTTGATGCGGATGAACTGCAGGTCACGGCCGACTGCGCCTTCGAGGCGGTTGCTGATCGTGCGGGCGTCCCAGCGCTTCACGGTGCCCGAGACGAGGCCGACGATCTCCTCCCCATAGCGCGCGGTGACGCCCACCAGCGTACGGCGCGCAAAGCGGTTGATCTGGGCCTGCAGGCGCCGATCGCCCTGCAGCGCGGTGCCCAGTTCGCCGAGCATCGTCGTCAGTTGCCCCGCCAGCGCGGCGTCGGGGTTGCGGGCGGCGTCGATCAGCTTGCGGCGCAGGCGTTCCCAGACCGACTGCCACCACTGGCCGACGGCAGGATTGGCGATCAGTTCACGCTTGGCGTTCTCTACCCGCTCTCGCGTTTCCGGATCGTTGACGAGGCGGTCGGCGAGGCTTTCCAGCATCTGCTCGACCTTGAGCTTCAGCGGGTGGTCCGGCTGGACGATCATCTCGGCAAGCAGCTTGTAGAGGCCGTCGAGCACCGAATTGGCGATGCGGGTGTCGAGGCCGGTCAGGCGCAGCAGGCTGTGGGCGCGCTCGCGGATCATGGCGCGTACCATCTCCTCGTTCGCCTCCAGAGCCTCGCCCACCCAGCGCACCGAGCCTTCGACGAGCGGCAGGTGGCGGCGATCGGCGATCATCGCGCTCAGCATCTGGCCGAGCAGGGGGGCGACTTCCACCCGCTCCAGCTGGCGTGCGAGCCCCGACCGGACCTGGTTGCCGAGCCGTTCGGGATCGAGTGATTCGAGCACGTCGGCGATCAGGTTCGCCGCGCCCGCGCGGATGCGCGATTGGCCGCCGCGTCCCGGGTCAGCGAGGAAAGTGCCGGCGGCGGCCGCGAAGTTGAAAGCGTTCACGCGCCGCGCGACGACTTGCGGGGTGAGGAAGTTGTCGCGCAGGAACGTCGCCATCGAATCGGCGATGCGGTCCTTGTTCTCCGGAATGATCGCCGTGTGCGGGATCGGCAGGCCGAGCGGACGGCGGAACAGCGCGGTTACCGCGAACCAGTCCGCGAGGCCGCCGACCATCGCGGCCTCGGTGAAAGCGATGGCGTACCCCCATGCCGGGTGCGTGCCTGCAACCTTGCGGAGCACGACGAAGGCGACACCCATCGCCAGCAGCAGCCCGGTCGCGAACAGGCGCATCCGGCGGCCTCGATCGATGGCGATGCCCGTCAGCGGTATACCTGCATTCCGGCGGCCCAATGGCAGCAAGCTGGCCCCTTCCTTACTCGGCCGGGTGCGCGTGAGTGGGCGTCCCGGCGTGGTGCTGATCGGGGTCGTAGGTCAGCAGCGACTTGCGCAGCTTCGGCCCGACCCGCTTCTCGAAACCATCGGCGAGGCTGAAGGCTGCAGGCACGATCACCAGCGTAAGCAGGGTGGAGAGCAGAAGTCCGCCTATCACCGTCACGCCCATCGGCGCACGGAACGCGCCGTCGCCCGAGATCGACAGCGCGGTCGGCACCATGCCCGCGGTCATCGCCACGGTGGTCATGACGATCGGCTGGGCGCGCTTGTGCCCGGCGTCCATGATGGCGGTGAGCTTGTCGACGCCCTTGCTCATCTCCTCGATCGCGAAGTCGATCAGCAGGATGGAGTTCTTGGCGACGATGCCCAGCAGCATCAGGATGCCGATGTAGACCGGCATCGAGATCGGCTGCCCGGCGACGGTCAGCGCCAGCATGCCGCCCAGCGGCGCCAGTAGCAGCGAGGCCATGTTCACCAGCGGCGAGACGAAGCGCTTGTAGAGCAGCACCAGCACCGCAAACACCAGGAAGATGCCCGAGATGACGGCGGTGACGAAGTTGGTGATCATCTCCGCCTGCCACTTGTCCTCGCCGACGGGGGCGTTGGAGACGCCCATCGGCAGGTTCTTCATGATCGGCAGGTTCTGGATCTGCGTCATGATCGGCCCCTTGACCTGCCCTTCGCCGAGGTCGGCGCCGACGAAGATACGGCGCGACTGGTTGTAGCGCTGGATCTGCGTGGGGCCGGCGCCGAAGCGGATTTCCGCGACGCGCTTCAGGGGCACGGTGCCGCCGCTGACGGTGGAGACCGGCAGGTTCTCGATCGTCGAGAAATCGCGGCGCGAGGTGCGGTCGAGGATCACGCGGATTGGCACCTGGCGGTCGCTCAGCGAGAACTTGGCGGCGTTCTGGTCGATCTCGCCCAGCGTTGCGATGCGGATCGTCTGGCTGAGAGCGGACGTCGTAACGCCAAGCTGCGCGGCAAGGTCGGGGCGCGGCACGATCAGCAGTTCGGGGCGCTGCAGGTCGGCGGCGATGCGCGGGGCAACGACGCCGGGGATCGCGCGCATCTGCTCCACGAGGGTCTGCGCGGTCTTGTTGAGCAGTTCGGAATCGCTGCCCGACAGCATGATCGACAAGTCGCGGCCCGAACCGAACCCGCCCGACTGCGAGGCGAAGCTGACGCGCGCATCGGCGACGTCCTGCAGTTGCGGGGCCATGCGGCGCTCGAATTCGATGCTGGTCGCCTCGCGCTCCTTGGCGGGCTTGAGGGCGATGTAGAGCGTGCCGGAACCTTCGCCCGCGAACTGCAGCACGCGCTCGACCTCGGGCTGCTTTTCAAGCAGGCGCGAGACGCGGCCGCCGATTAACTCGGACTGTTCGAGCGTAGTGCCGGGCACCAGTTCGATCTTGACCTCGCTGGTGTCATTGTTGGTGCTGGGCTGGAACTGCTGCGGCAGGCCGGCGAGCAGCGCGAACGTGACGACGAGCGCGTAGACCGAGGCGCAGAAGGCGTAGAAGCGGTGGTCGTGCATCCGCGCGATCACACGGTCGGTGTAATAGCGATACCAGCGGCCGAGTGCGCCCATCGCGCCGGCGAGCAAGCGGAATAGCTTGCCGAGCAGCCAGATCGCCACGGGAATGGCGAGCGGGGAGAGGATTGCGGCGATCACGAAGGCGGCGCCCTTGAGGCCGATCTTGGTGATGCCGGTCTGCAGGGTCGTGAACAGCAGTCCGGATGCGGCGAGCCCGGCGGCGATCAGCAGGATGAACGCGATCGTGGCAACTACGGCGTAGGCGGGGTGGAAGGGCTGGCGCACCAGCGCGGCCTTGCGGCGATGCGCCTCGGTGCTGTCGAGCGTCCACGCGAGGATCTTCATGTAGACGTCCATCGCCTTGCCGCCGCCGTGCTCGGCATGGCCGTGCGCCTTGAGGAAGTAGGCCGCGACCATCGGCGTGATCACGCGCGCAACCGCAAGGCTCATCAGCACCGCGACCACGACGGTCAGGCCGAACGCCTTGAAGAACTGCCCCGGAATGCCCGGCATCAGGCCTACCGGCAGGAACACCGCGACGATCGAGAAGGTGGTCGCGACGACCGCGAGGCCGATCTCGTCGGCGGCGTCGATCGAGGCCTGGTAGGCGCTCTTGCCCATGCGCATGTGGCGCACGATGTTCTCGATCTCGACGATGGCGTCGTCGACCAGCACACCCGCGACAAGGCTGAGCGCGAGGAGCGAGAGGAAGTTCAGCGTGAAGCCCAGCAGGTCCATGAACCAGAAGGTCGGGATCGCCGAAAGCGGGATCGCCAGCGCCGAGATCATCGTCGCGCGCCAGTCGCGCAGGAACAGGAAGACGATGACGATGGCCAGCACCGCGCCTTCGACCAGCGCCTCCATCGAGGAGGTGTACTGGCCGCGCGTGTAGTCCACCTGCGAGAACAGGCGGGTCAGGTGGATGTCGGGGTGGGACTTCTGGATTTCCTTCAGCTTCTCCATCGCCGCGTCGTAGACGGCGACGTCGGAGGCGCCGCGCGCGCGCTCGAACCCGAAAGTGACGACTTCGCGGCCGTTGACGCGGGCGATGTCGGTCTGCTCGGAGAAGCCGTCATGGACGCTGGCGACGTCGGTGAGCTTCACCGAACGACCGTTGCCGAGGTTGATGCGCTTCTGCGAGAGGTCGTAGGCGGTCTGGGCATTGCCCAGCACGCGCACGGACTGGCGCGATCCGGCGATCTCCGCCTGACCGCCCGCGGCATCGACGTTGACCTGCCGCAGCACGTTGTTGAGCGCCTCGGCGCTGACGCCCAGCGCCTGCATGCGCTGGGGATCGACGACGACGCGGATCTCGCGGTTGACGCCGCCGTCGCGGCTGACGGTCGCCATGCCCTCTACCCCGAGCAGAGTCTTGGCGATGGTGTCGTCGACGAACCAGCTGAGTTGCTCGATCGTCATGTCGTCGGCGCGCACCGCGAAGTAGGCGAGCGAGCCGCCGCCGCCGGACTCGATCTTTTGGACCTGCGGTTCGAGAATGCCGTCGGGCAACTGGCCGCGTACCTGGTCGACCGCGTTCTTCACCTGCTGGGTCGCGACATCGACGTTGGTGCCGACGGAGAAGAACACCAGTGTGGTCGAGCGGCCTTCCGAGGCGGTTGACTGGATTTCCTCGACACCAGGGATCGAACGGACCGAGCCTTCGACGATCTGGGTGATCTGCGTCTCGATCTCGGTCGGGGCGGCGCCGGGCTGCGAGACGCCGATGTGGACGCCCGGAAACTCGACGTCCGGCATGTTGTTCACGTCCATTCGGTTGAACGAGACGATGCCGGCGATCATCAGGCCGATGAAGAAGACGATCGGGATGATCGGATTGCGGATCGACCAGGCCGAGATGTTGCGCATGGGTTCGGCTCGCCCGTTACTTGCCGGAAACTGGGGTCGCAGCGGCGGGGCGCGGCTTGACCTTGTCCCCGTCGTTGAGGAAGCCGCCCGCGCGCATCACGATCTTCTCGTCGCCATTGAGGCCCGAGGTGACGGTGATGCCCGTCGCGGTGACGAGGCCGGTCTTCACCGCCTGCCGGTGGACGCGATCGTCCTTGCCGACGACATAGACGAACGCGCCCTTGGCATCGTTCTGGATCGCGGATTCGGGCAGCATCGGTGCGACGACCGTGCCGCTTTCGATCACGGCGGTGGCGAAGCCGCCCGGACGCAGCGCCGGGTCGTACTTGAGCGCGATGCGCGCGGTGCCCTGGCGGGTGGTGTTGTCGATGGTGGGCGCGAGCTGCCAGACCTGCCCGGTGAAGCTCCTGCCCGAGCCGACCGGCGTGACGTTGGCGGTGACGCCGACGTGCAGCTTGGCAAGGTCGTCCTCCGAGAGCAGCGCCAGCAGTTCCATCTCGCCGTCGCGGGCAAGGTTGAACAGCACGCCGCTGCCGCCGCTCACCACCTGGCCGACCTCGACGTTGCGTGCGAGCACGAGGCCCGAGGCGGGGGCGACGATGTTGAGCCGCGCATTCTGCGCCTGCAACTGGCCGAGCGTGGCGCGGGCCACGCCGACGCGGGCAGCCGCGGCATCGCGGGTCGCGGTCAGCTGGTCGATGTCGGCCTTGGAGATGAAGCCGCGATCGACGAGCTTGAGGCCGCGATCGAGGTTGGCCTGTGCGAGCCGGGCATCGGCCTCTGCCACGCGGACCTGCGCGGACTGGCTGGCGGCGGACTGGACCTGCACCGAACGGTCGATCACCGCGAGGACCTGGCCCTTTTCGACCCAGTCGCCCGCATCGACGCGCACTTCGCGCACTTCGCCGCCTTCGCCGACCGACCCCACCGGCATCGCGCGGCGTGCAGCGAGCGATCCGGTGCCGGTGATTTCCCCGGCAACGCTGGAGCGGCCCGGCACGACGACCGAGACGACGGGAACCTGCGTGGTATCTGCACCGGCGGCATCGGCCGCGTCGCCCTTGTGGAGCACGAACCACAGCGCGGCCGCCAGCAGCACGACGGTGACGATGACGAGCACGATCACCCGGCGCGAGCGACGGTCCAGGGCATCGTCCCTGTCGAGCGAGGTGCCCGTCGCGTCGAAGACGTGAGGTTCGTCTGCCTGCCCGCCGACCTGAGAGGGGCCGGCTTCAATCTTGCCATCGTAGTTCATCTGTTCACCGCACGCATGCACGCGCCCCCGGGCGGCGTGCTCTCCCGCCGCATCGTCCGCCCTTGTGCCTGTATTCAGGCGGGGCTGCCGATATGGCTTAAACCGCTGGATTCATATACTCGCGGGAACAGGGTGGCAACGCGAACCGGGTTTCACGTCGACAGGCATCGACGAACGACTTCATTGCGCCAGTCTGGCCAGGTAAATGCGTTTTATTGCGTCGGAACGTGAAAAGGCGACCGTGAAGATGCTCCACGGCCGCCTTTGGACTTGGTTGACGAAGTTAGAGAGTGCTCAGAACTTCTGCTGGCGCTCGTAGAGATCGCGATAGTGTTGGATTCGTGTCACACGCAGGCCCTGCATGCCCGAACGATCGACGGCGCGCTGCCACGAGGCGAATTCCTCGAGCGTGAGGCAATAGCGCTCGCAGACTTCGTCGATCGTCAGCAGGCCGCCGTTGACGGCGGCGACGACTTCGGCCTTGCGGCGCACGACCCAGCGCGTGGTGTTTGGGGGGGGGAGGTCGGCAACCGTCAGCGGCTCGCCGAGCGGGCCGATCACCTGTGCCGGACGGATTTTCTGGTTCTCGATCATCTTTACCCTCGTTCGCCGCTATCGTTCACATCGGCGACTGGAGAATCCTTGCCTCCAACGGGCTTGCCATTGCTTGAAGCATCAAGGTTAACGTTTCTTGAGCATTCTTCGTAAGCATTAAGAGCCGAGGCGGCGCACCCGTCGAAGCTGCCGCGCAGCCGAAGCCGCGTGGCTGCCGCGTCCTCTCCCAGCACACCGAGCCGGTCGTGCGTGGCGAAGAGGCGGGAGCGCAGCGCCTGCCAGTCGATCATTGCGGGATCGGCGGGGAGGTGCCCTTCGGAAAGCCCGTCGCAGCCCGGAACCGCAGGTATCCCTGCGGTGCGACCCGGAGCGTCCCCTGTATCGGGGGTCATGTGATGTGGTGCGACGTTCATGATGCAGGCCCTATAACCCGCAGGTGGTCAAGGGATCGTAAAAGCCGTTTTTACCCTTTCTTCACGATGGGAAAGGGGGCGAAAAAGGCGGAGGATAGGAATCCGGCGCGCTTGGCTGTATGTGCGCCCCCACCATGACCGCGTTTTCCGATCTTCTTTCCGGGCTCGACCCCGCCGAACTGTTCCAACTTGCCGAGCCTGTGTCCGCCCGCCGCATCGTCGTGGCCATGTCAGGGGGCGTGGACAGTTCGGTCGTCGCCGCTCTTGCCGCCGCGAGCGGGGCGGAAGTCATCGGCGTAACCCTTCAACTCTACGACTACGGCGCCGCGACCGGCCGCAAGGGCGCGTGCTGCGCCGGCGACGACATCCGCGACGCGCGCGCGGTCGCCGACCGCCTAGGCATCGCCCACTACGTCTTCGATCACGAGAGCGCCTTCCGCGAGGAAGTGGTCGAGCGCTTCGCCGACGACTACCTCGCCGGGCGCACGCCGATCCCCTGCATTCGCTGCAACATGGGACCGAAGTTCACCGACCTGCTGACGATGGCGCGCGAACTGGGGGCGGACTGCCTCGCCACCGGCCACTACGTGCGCCGGGTGATGGGCGCGGCGGGTTCGGAACTGCACCGCGCCCTCGATCCGGCGCGCGACCAGAGCTACTTCCTTTACGGCACCACCGAGAAGCAGCTGGATTTCCTGCGCTTTCCTCTCGGCGGCCTGCCCAAGACCGAGACGCGCCGTCTGGCCGAAGCGGCGGGCCTGCGCGTCGCCGCCAAGCCCGACAGCCAGGACATCTGCTTCGTGCCCGATGGCGACTACGCCAAGATCGTCCGCGCGGTCCGTCCCGAGGGCGAGGCACCGGGCGAGATCGTCCATGCCGAGACCGGCGCGGTGCTCGGCAGCCATCGCGGCGTCATCCACTACACCGTGGGCCAGCGCCGGGGCCTCGAGATCGGCGGCCAGCCCGAGCCGCTCTACGTCACCGGCATAGAGGCGGAAACCCGGCAGGTCCGCGTCGGCCCGCGCCGCCTGCTGGCGACCGCCTCGGCACGGCTGGTGGAGACCAATCGCATCGGCCCGATTCCCGATGCACCGCTGACCGCCAAGGTCCGCTCGCTGGCCAAGCCGGTGCCGATCGTGCTCGACGGCCCGCTGGGCGAGGGCGCGGACACGACGATCCGCTTCGCTGCGCCCGAATACGGCGTAGCGCCGGGTCAGGCGGCGGTTATCTATGCCGGGGAGCGGGTGATCGGCGGCGGCTGGATCGATTCGACCGAAAGCGCGGCTTAACCCTCGTCATTGCGAGCATAGCGAAGCAATCCAGCGCGGTGTGAAACTGCCCTGGATTGCTTCGCTGCGCTCGCAATGACGAAAGGGTGGTCAATCCTGCCACGGCTCCAGCCGGCACCCGCGCGCGGGATCGAAATCCGCGCTCTGCTTCGCCAGCAGCGGCACCGAGGCCCTGACCGTGCGCGTATCGGCATCCTCCGAAAGCGATACCCAGCGCCCGGCGCCCGCGAGCCCTGCCACCTTGAGATCGCCCTCGCACAAGTCCATCGGCCGCTGCGATACGAACCGGCAGACGCAGCCGATCCGTGCGCCATAGGCGGCGCCGACCAGCGCTTCCTCACGCAAGCCGCGCCACATCCAGCCGAGCCCCAGTACGGCGGCCAGCAGCACGAGCAGGATCACGTTGCGCTTCCACCGCGAGGGCTGCCGCGTCGGGTAGGCCCCGCCTGCGGCCTTGTCCCCCGGTCCGGGTTGCCCGGATGTTGCCATTCTCAAACGCCTCGCACATGACCGGCGCGCCATGTCGGTGCGCCGTCCCCCCCTTATCGCCGCGATGCTGATGCTGCCAGCCCTGTGGGGCTGCGGCTCCGGCGCGCCCGAAGGACCGCCGCCGCCGAGCACCGAATCGCTCGCCGCGATCAAGGATTCCGGCGGCGCCCCGCGCGAATCGCTGGGTCGGACCATCGACCGCCTGTTCGACGACGAGGCGGTGGGCAAGACCGACGCCCTCGTCATCCTCAAGCGCGGCTCGGTCGTGGTCGAGCGCTACGGCGAGGGCGTTAAGCCCGATTCGCGCCTTCCCGGCTGGTCGGCTGGCCAGTGCGTGACCGCGCTGATGATCGGCCAACTGGTCAGCGACGGCCGCCTGCGCCTCAACGAATCGGCCCCTGTGCCCGAATGGCAGCGCCCGGGTGACCCACGCGGCGTCATCACCTTGCGCCAGCTCCTGCAGATGCGCTCGGGCCTGCGCCACGTTGAGACGACCAGCGCCGGAACCGGCCGAATCGAGGACGAATCGGACCGCATGCGCATGCTGTTCCTCGATGGCCGCGACGACATGGCCTCCTATGCCGAGGCGCAGCCGCTCGAGGCCCCGGCGGGCAAGATCTTCGTGCATTCCTCGGCCAGCGCGGTGATCCTTTCGGACCTCGCCGCACGCGTACTCTCGCCCGATCACGATGCGCTGCGGCGGCGGGCGGCGGTGAGCGACTACTTACGCAACCGCGTGCTGCAGCCGATCGGGCTGGGCTCGGCGATCGTCGGGTACGACCGGGCGGGTACGATGATCGGCTCGGGCATGATCGCCATGACCGCGCGCGACTGGGGCAATCTGGGCGAGTTCATCCGCCACACCGGCTCGGTCGGCGGCGCGCAGATCCTGCCGCGCCGCTGGATGCAGTTCATGCTGGAACCAAGCCCGCGCGAGCCCGGCTACGGTGCGGGCGTCTGGCTCAATCGCGGGGAGGCGAGCGACGGCGCCCGCCTTTGGCCCGGTGCGGCGGAGAAGGACGTCTTCGCGTGCCTTGGGGATTACGGGCAGTTCGTGATCGGCTCGCCCGGGCAATTGCTGACGGTCGTGCGCATCGGCCACAGCGACCCGGCGCAGGCGCGCGAGGTACATGACCGGCTGGGCGCGTTGCTGGCACTGTTTCCGAAGAATTGAGGTGCGGGCGGGGTGCCCACCCCGCTGCGACTAAGGCCTGCGGCCTAAGTCTCGCTGGCCCTCCCGCTTGCGGGAGGGCCAGCGAGACTTGAGAGCGAAGCGAACTAGCCGGACGGGGTGGGGCCTGAAGGCCCTAGACCGTGAAGCTTTCGCCGCAGCCGCACGCGCCCTTGGCGTTCGGGTTGTTGAACACGAACCCGGCGGTGAAATCGTCCTCCACCCAGTCCATCGTGCTACCCACGAGGTACAGCACCGAGGCGCCGTCGATGTAGAACAGGCCGCCGGGGGTCTCGATCTTCTCGTCGAACTTGGCTTCCTCGGTCACGTAGTCGACCGAGTAGGCGAGGCCCGAGCAGCCCCGGCGCGGGGTGGACAGCTTCACGCCGATCGCGCCTTCAGGGGCCTCGCCCATCAGCTTGGCGATGCGGGTTTCCGCGTTCGGCGTCAGGATGACGGCGGCGGGGCGGGCAGGGCGGGTCTTGGTGGTGGTGTCGGTCATGAGAGCCTCTTCTGCCAGAACAGCGCGTGTCCGGTTTCGGGGTCGAGCTGGTAGTCGCCGTAGCCCAGCGATGCGTAGAGTTCTTTGGCGCGCTGGTTCCCGCTCAGCACTTCGAGCGTGATCTTGCAGGCGCCGCGCGTACGGGCCTCGACCTCGATCGCGGCGAACAGGGCGCGGGCGATGCCCTTGCCGCGATGGCCGGGGGCGACGGCGATGTCGTGGATGTTGACCAAAGGGCGCGCCGCGAAGGTCGAGAAGCCGGTGAAGCAGTTGGCGATGCCCACGGCCTCACCGTCTAGCCGCGCGAGCAGCACGAAGGCGCCGGGCACTTGCGCCAGAGCCGGCACCAGCCGTTCGCGCACGTCGTCGGAAAGCGGTTCGCCACCACCCATCGGATCGCGCGCATAGACGTCGAGCATCGCCACGATCGCCGCCGCGTCGGCAGGATCGGCGAAGTCGGCGCGCGTGATCACAAGGTCAGGGGCGAGGGTATCGCTCACAGCATTCCCAGTTCCAGCTTGGCCTCGTCGGTCATCTTGGCCATGTCCCACGGCGGATCCCAGACGAGGTTCACTTCGCAGTCGCGCACGCCGGGTACGGCGGAAACGCGCAGTTCCACTTCGCCCGGCATCGATTCGGCCACCGGGCAGTGGGGGGTGGTGAGCGTCATGATGACCTGCACCGAGGCTTCAGGCGAAACCTCGACGCCGTAGATCAGTCCGAGGTCGTAGATGTTCACCGGGATCTCGGGGTCGAAGATCTCCTTCAGCGCATCGATCACGCCGTCGTAGATCGCACCGCCCGGGTCGGCCGGATCGATGGCCTGTGGCTTTTCGGCGAGGAACCCATCGAGATAGTCGCGCTTGCGTTCCTCGGGCGGGGGCACGGCATCGTCCACGCGCGCACGCGGAGCGGGGGGAGCCGCATCGACTTCCTCTACGCTGAATGCAGGCTTCTGGTCACTCATCCGAAAATTCTCCTGGTGCGCTCGATCCCTTTCAGGAGCGCCTCGATATCGCTTTCATCGCTGTAGAGACCGAAGCTGGCCCGCACCGTCGCGGGGACGCCAAGGTGTTCCATCAGCGGCTGGGCACAGTGGTGCCCGGCGCGGATCGCCACGCCTTCTTCGTCCAATATGGTGCCGAGGTCGTGCGGATGCACCCCGTCGAGCGCAAAACTGACGATGCCGAGCGAATCGTCCGGCCCGAACAGCGTCACATCGTTACGCTTGCGCAGTTCGCTGCGCAGCAGGACAGCAAGATCACGCTCGTGCTTTTCGGCGCGGTTCAGGCCGATGGCGGCAAGCCAGTCCATCGCGGCGGCCATGCCGATGGCCTCGACGATGTTGGGCGTGCCGGCCTCGAAGCGCTGTGGCGCGGGGGCGTAAGTGGTCTTCTCGAAGGTGACCTTGTCGATCATCGAGCCGCCGCCCTGCCAGGGCTGCATCCCCTCGAGGATTTCCTTGCGCGCCCAGAGCACGCCGATCCCGGTCGGACCGTAGAGCTTGTGCGCAGAGAAGGCGTAGAAGTCGCAGTCGAACGCCTTGACGTCGAGCGCGAGGCGAGGCGCGGCCTGGCAGCCGTCGATCAGCAGCTTCGCGCCGACCGCATGCGCCAGCTTCGCGGCGTGTTCCACGTGGAGCACCGAGCCCAGCACGTTCGACACGTGGGCGAAGGCGACCAGCTTGTGCGCGGGCGTCAGGATGCGCTCGGCGGCTTCGAGATCGATCCGTCCTTCGGCGTCGAGCGGGCAGACGTCGATCTCCACGCCGTTGCGCAGCAGCTGCCAGGGCACGATGTTGGAGTGGTGCTCCAGCATCGAGAGCAGGATGCGGTCGCCCGCCTTGAGATTGGCGGCGGCCCAGCTCTGCGCGACGAGGTTGATCGATTCGGTCGCGCCGCGCGTGAAGACGATCTCGTCTTCCTCGGCGTTCAGGAACGCGGCGGTGCGGCGGCGGGCCGCCTCGAACGCCAGCGTCATGTCGGCCGAGCGTGCGTAGACGCCGCGATGCACGGTCGCATAGTCGCGGCCCATCGCGGCGACGGTGGCGTCGATCACCGCTTGCGGCTTCTGCGCGGTGGCGGCGGTGTCGAGGTAGTGCCAGTCACCCGCCAGACCCGGGAACTGGCTCTTGAGCGCGAGTTCTGCGGTGTCGAGCCTCACAGGATCGCCTCCAGACGGGCGATCGCCGCTGCGCTCAGTTCCTCTTCGCCCGCCGCGCCGGTGAAGGCTTCGGCGATGAAGGCCTGCAGCATCAGGCGCTTTGCCTGCGGCGGGGTAAGGCCGCGGCTCATCAGGTAGAACAGGCCCTGCGCGTCGAGTTCGCCCACCGCGCAGCCATGCGCGGCCTTGACGTCGTCGGCGTAGATTTCCAGTTCCGGGCGCGCATTGGCGGTCGCCGTACGCTCCAGCAGCATGGCGCGCACCGACTGCTCGGCATCGGTGCCGTCGGCGCCGCGCTCCACCGCGATGCGGCCGAGGTAGGTGCCGACCGACTTGCCTGCCAGCACCGTCCGCACGATCTGCTCGGAGGTGGCGTTGAGGCCCGCGTGGGTCACTTCGGTGACGATTTCCAGCGTCTCCTCAGCCGTAGCCAGCTGCGCCGCGCCCAGCGTGAAGTCGGCGCCTTCGGCCAGTCGTACGTCCACTGCGATGCGGCCATAGGCAGGCCCGGCGGTCAGCACGCGAAGATCGAACTTCGCGCCCTTGCCGAGCGTGATGGCGATGTGGCGGGCGACGGCTCCGGCACCGGTCTCGACGATCTGCAGCGAATCCTCGGCACCGTCCGCGACCGCGATCTCTTCGGTCACGATCGGCCAGACGGTCTCCAGCGCCGCGATGTCGGAGTAGCGGAAGTCCTCGTGCCTGCGGGTGGGGAGGGCCAGTTCGACGTTCATGCCGCCTCCTGCACCACCGCCTCGTAGCCCTCTTCCTCAAGGCGCAGGGCGAGGTCGGGGCCGCCCGACTTGACGATGCGCCCCGCGGCGAGGACGTGGACGAAGTCCGGCTTCACGTAGTCCAGCAGGCGCTGGTAGTGGGTGATGAGCAGCACTGCCTTGTCGGGTGCGCGCATGATCGCGTTGATGCCTTCGCCGCAGATGCGCAGCGCATCGATGTCGAGGCCGGAGTCGGTCTCGTCGAGGATCGCCAGCCTGGGGTTCAGGATGCCCATCTGCACCATCTCGGCGCGCTTCTTCTCACCGCCTGAGAAGCCGACGTTCACAGGGCGCTTGAGCATGTCCATGTCCATGCGCAGCAGGCCCGCCTTTTCCTTGGCGAGCTTGAGGAATTCGCCGCCCGAAAGCGGTTCTTCGCCGCGCCCCTTGCGCTGGGCGTTGGCCGCCTCGCGCAGGAACTGGACGAAGGAGACGCCGGGAATCTCGACCGGGTACTGGAAGCCCAGGAATAGGCCGGCGGCAGCGCGCTCGTGCGGTTCGAGTTCGAGCAGGTCCTGGCCTGCGAAATCCACCGAACCGCCGGTCACGTCATAGCCCGGACGGCCGCCCAGCGTGTAGCCCAGCGTCGACTTGCCCGCGCCGTTGGGGCCCATGATCGCGTGGATCTCGCCGGGATTGATGGTGAGCGACAGACCCTTGAGGATCGGCTTGTCGGCGACGTTTGCTGTCAGGTTATCGATCTTGAGCATGGCTTATCCTTCGTCGCTCACGAACGTCCCTGCCGGACGCGAGCCAGCCTTCTTGCGCGCGGAGCGCTTGTCGAAGGGCACGTTGAGTTCGGTATTGATTTCGCGGACCACGGTATCGACCTGGCCGATCACTTCCTCTTCCGAGAAGCGCAGCACGCGGATGCCGACTTCGGTGAGCTTGCGATCCTGCAGTTCGTTGACGTCGGGATTGGAATCCTCGGCGCTCAGCTGGATCACGATCCAGCGAGAGGGGCAGGCGAAATCGACGATCGCCGAGCCGACGATCGACTGCCGCGTGAACTTCACCCCGCCCAGCTGCGAGCCGGACAGCTTCGCCCACAGCGCCTTCTGCGCCTCGCTGGGGTTGCGGCGCTGGTCCTTGGCGCGCTCCTTCAGCGTTTCGAGGCGCGTGCCGGTAACGGCGAAGCTGGCCTTGGCGTCTGCCTTCGGCCCGTTCGAGGCGAGGCTGATACCCAAAGTCTTGCGGGCGGCGGTCATGGTTTCTGATCCTTCGTTATTCATGTCGGGGGAGGGGGGTCAGCCCACGCTCCCCTCAAGGCTGATGCCCAGCAGCTTCTGCGCTTCCACCGCGAATTCCATCGGCAGCTGCTGCAGCACTTCCTTGGCGAAGCCGTTGACGATCAGCGCCACCGCCTGCTCGGTGTCGAGGCCGCGCTGCATGGCATAGAACAGCTGGTCGTCGCTGATCTTGCTGGTGGTCGCCTCGTGCTCGATCTGGGCGCTGGGGTTGCGCACTTCGATGTAGGGCACCGTATGCGCGCCGCACTCCTTGCCGAGCAGCAGCGAATCGCACTGGGTGAAGTTGCGCACGCCATCGGCATTGGCGCCCACGCGCACGAGTCCGCGATAAGTGTTGTTGCTCTTGCCGGCCGAGATGCCCTTGGAGATGATCGTCGAGCGGCTGCCTTTGCCGTTGTGGATCATCTTGGTGCCAGTATCGGCCTGCTGATAGTTGTTTGTGACGGCGACCGAGTAGAACTCGCCCACCGAATCCTCGCCGTTGAGGACGCAGCTGGGGTACTTCCACGTCACCGCAGAGCCGGTTTCTACCTGGGTCCAGCTGATCTTCGAACGCGCGCCCTGGCACAGTCCACGCTTGGTGACGAAGTTGTAGATGCCGCCCTTGCCGTTGGCATCGCCCGGATACCAGTTCTGGACGGTGGAATACTTGATCTCCGCATCCTCCATCGCGACCAGTTCGACCACGGCGGCGTGAAGCTGGTTTTCGTCGCGCATCGGGGCGGTGCAGCCTTCGAGGTACGAGACGTAGCTGCCCTTTTCGGCCACGATCAGGGTGCGCTCGAACTGGCCGGTGTTCTCCGCGTTGATGCGGAAATAGGTGCTCAGCTCCATCGGGCAGCGCACGCCCTCGGGGATGTAGACGAAGGTGCCGTCCGAGAAGACCGCGCAGTTCAGCGTAGCGAAGTAGTTGTCATGGACGGGCACCACGCGGCCCAGCCACTTCTTCACCAGTTCGGGGAATTCGCGGATCGCCTCGGAGATCGAGCGGAAGATTACGCCCGCCTGTTCCAGCTCCTTGCGGAAAGTGGTGGCGACCGAGACCGAATCGAACACCGCGTCCACCGCGACCTTGCGCGCACCCTCGACGCCGGCGAGCACTTTCTGCTCCTCCAGCGGAATGCCCAGCTTTTCGTAGACGCGCAGGATCTCGGGATCGACCTCGTCGAGGCTGGCCAGCGCATCCTTCTTCTTGGGCGCGGCCCAATAGTAGGATTCCTGGTAGTCGATCGGCGGAATATCGAGCTTCGCCCAGTCCGGCGGGGTCATCTCCAGCCACTTTGCGTAAGCCTTCAGGCGCCAGTCGAGCATCCATTCGGGCTCGTCCTTCTTGGCCGAGATGAAGCGGATGGTGTCTTCGGACAGGCCCTTGGGACCGTATTCCTGCTCGATGTCCGAGGACCAGCCGTGCTCGTACTCGGCGACGCGGGCTGCCGCCTCGCGCGCGGCCTGATCGCGTTCTGGCGCGATGGGGAGGGTTTCTTCGGTCATCTCAAACTTCCTCGACGAGCTGGGTCAGCGCCACCTGGGCGAGCGCCCCGCGCACGGCCGCATTAACCTGCGGCCAGTGGCCTTTTACGTTGCAACAGGATTCCAGCGTGCAATCGCTTTTCGCGCGATCGATGCAGGCGGTGAGGGCGATCGGCCCTTCCACTGCCTCGACGATGTCCGCCAGCGAGATCGTGGCGGGAGGCCGTGCGAGTCGCAGACCCCCACCGACACCGCGCGACGACCGCATCAGTCCGGCTGCGGAGAGCTTGCTCACCAGCTTCTGGACGGTGGGAGCAGGCAGACCGGTTTCCTCCGCCAGCTGGGCGGCGGAAATACGCGCACGCTTGCCGCCCGCCTGCTCGATGAGCGAACAGGTGCCGCAATGCCGCGCCGCAGCGGACATTATGACGACGGCATAGTCTGTCATACTCGACAGGCGCATGAACGGGCTTTCTGGTTCCTGTGTTTAAATCGGATCAATTCTTTCCGATTTGCACCTAGTGCAGCGCGCGGCGGGTTTCAATGGCCGTTTCGCACCTGCGAGCGGTTCGCACGGTTGATCGCTGCCGCGCCATAGCTCGTCGCAAAAGATACGCAAGCCATGGAAAAAGGCTTGCTTAACGGTCGATCTATGGGAGCTTGCCGTCAAGAAGCGCGAAAAAAGGCGGTTCCCGATCGAAATCGGAAACCGCCTTAAGTTATAAAGAACTCGAGCGCATCCCGCTACGAGCCCTTCGGGTCGCAGGACTCGTGTATGCTCCGGATGGGTCGATTTATTGTATAAACGCGACACGTTCGTAGGTCCGGATGGCTCGGGATGACCCCTAACGGGCTTTTTCATCTCGCACCGCAGCAGAAGAAGCGTTTGAGCAACACTCCCGGGGGCGTTATGCGCACGCTCGTGCTCTATTCGCTCATCCGACCCGCCCTTTTCCGAATCGAGGCCGAGAAGGCCCATGGTCTTGCGCTCAAGGCCCTGAAGCTGTCCGGCCCCGGCAGTGCGCCGCGCACCGATCCGGCTTTGGCCAGCACCGTGGCGGGAATCGCCTTCCCCAGTCCGGTCGGCATGGCTGCCGGGTTCGACAAGGACGGCGGAGTGCCGGACGCGCTGCTCGGCCTGGGCTTCGGGTTTGCGGAAGTCGGTTCGATCACCCCGCTACCGCAGGCCGGCAACCCGCAGCCGCGCCTGTTCCGGCTGGTCGAGGACCGCGCGGTCATCAACCGGATGGGCTTCAACAATGGCGGCGCGCAGGATGCGGTCTATCGGCTGGAGGCCCGTGTGCGGCGTCCGGGCGTCGTCGGCATCAACATCGGCGCGAACAAGGATTCGACCGACCGCGTCAACGACTATGCGATCATGGCGCGGCTGATGGCGCCGCTGGCGGGCTATCTTGCGGTCAATATCTCCAGTCCGAACACGCCGGGTCTGCGCGCCCTGCAGGACGAATCGGCGCTGACCGGCCTGCTCGACGCGGTGATCGAATCGCGCGACGAGGCTTGCGGCGCAGGGCACCGGCCTCCGGTCTTCCTCAAGGTTGCACCCGATCTCGAGCCTGCCGACATCGACGCCATCGCGCGAATCGCCATCGACAAGCAGTTGGGCGCGCTGATCGTGTCCAACACCACGATCTCACGGCCGCCGCTGGCCTCGCAGCACAAGGGAGAAACCGGCGGCCTCTCCGGCGCGCCGCTGCGTGATCTGGCGCAGCAGCGCCTGCGCGATTTCCGCAAGGCGACCGGCGGCGCGGTGCCGCTGGTCGGCGTGGGCGGTATCGCCAATGCGGCGGACGCCTGGGCGCGCATCCGGGCGGGGGCGAGCCTCGTCCAGCTTTACAGCGCCATGGTCTACGAAGGGCCGGGCATCGCCAAGGCCATCAACAAGGGCTTGCTCGAACTGATGCGCCGCGATGGCTTCGCATCGATTGCAGAGGCGGTTGGAACCGAATAAGCCTTTCTGCAATGTCCGGAAAGCTGATCTTGGGGCTGACTGCCTCGCTCGCCCTCTCTGGTTGTGCCGCGACGACGGCGACCATCCCTTCGCAACCCACTGCGAGCAGCCCTGCCGTAACCGGACCTGCCGTCTTCGACGCCGGTATGGTCAGCGCTGCCGATCCACGTGCGGCGGAGGCGGGGGCCTCGATTCTCCGCCGCGGCGGCAGCGCCACCGACGCGGCGATCGCGACGATGCTGGCGCTAACCGTGGTCGAGCCGCAAAGTTCGGGCATCGGCGGCGGCGGTTTCCTGATGCTCGGCAACGAGAAGGGCGAGGTCGAATCGTGGGACGGGCGCGAGACTGCGCCGAAGGCTGCGACCCCCGCGCGTTTCCTCGACGCCTCGGGCCAGCCTTTGCCGTTCCGCACCGCCGTCGTAGGCGGGCGCAGCGTCGGCGTGCCGGGCAACATCGCACTCGCGGCGAAGATTCACGCCGAGCATGGACGCCTGCCATGGGCAGACCTGTTCCAGCCCGCGATCGACCTTGCACGCGAAGGCTTCACGCTGTCCCCGCGCGGTTTCCAGTCACTCTCGCGGCAGCCCGACACCGGCGCCCATGATGCGCAGGCGCGAGGCATCTACTACGGCGCGGACGGCAAGCCGCTCCCCGTCGGCACGACGATCCGCAACCCGGCGCTGGCGAGCACGCTGGAAATGCTCGCAGCCAAGGGGCCAGAAGGGTTCTACAAGGGGGACCTCGCGCGGGAGATCGCCGCCAAGGTCGCGGCCGAAACCCCCGCGGACGGCAGGATGACCGAGGCGGACATCGCCGCTTTCGCGGCGAAGGAGCGGCCGAGCACCTGCGCGAAGTACCGCGTCTACAGGATCTGCAGCATGGGGCCGCCGTCCTCGGGCGCGACCACGGTGCTGGCGACCCTGATCCAGCTGCAGGGCTTCGACCTCGGCAAGCTCGGGCCGGACTCGCCGGTCGCCTGGCACCTCATCGCCGAATCCGAGCGGCTGGCTTATGCCGATCGCGACCTGTTCCTTGCCGATCCCGATTTCGTGAAGGTGCCGGTCGCGGCGCTGATCGACCCTGCGTACCTCAAGCGGCGCGGCGCGTTGATCTCCGCCGATCGGACGATGCCGACCGTGAGCGCCGGGCTACCCGCGCCCAAGCTGGCTGTGGGTCGTCACTACGTCGAGCACGGCACCTCGCACTTCGTCGTCGTCGACAGGCAGGGGGACGTGGCCTCGTGGACATCGACGATCGAGAGCGCCTTCGGTTCGGGCATCATGGTCGGCGGGTTCTATCTGAACAACGAACTGACGGATTTCAGCTTCACGCCTGAAAAGGACGGCGCGGTCGTCGCCAACCGGGTCGAGGGCGGCAAGCGTCCGCGCAGTTCGATGGCGCCCACCATCGTCTATGGCCCCGACGGCAAGCTGCTGTTCGTTGTCGGCGCCGCAGGCGGGGCGACGATCCCGGTACAAGTCATCCGCGCGCTCGTCGGCGTGCTCGACTGGAAGCTGCCGGTGGACAAGGCGCTGGCTCTGCCCGTGCTTTTCGCGCCGAGCGACACGATCAACGTCGAGAAGGGCTCGCCGCTGGAGGCGATGATACCGGCGCTACAGGCGCTCGGCCACACATCGGTCCGGGCGATCCAGATGCCGCTCAAGACCAACGGGGTGCTGGTGGTGGACGGCAAGCTGATGGGATCGGGCGATCCGCGTACCGAAGGTGTCGCCGTTTCGCAGTAAGCTTGTGGCAACCCGCCAGCCCACCTAGACGTTCGCCTACAATACAAGTTCGTAAGGATACACCGGGGGCCGCCATGAACATTGCCGATTTCGACAGCAGCGCCAACGTCGTGTCGCTGTTCCTCGCCCGCGCCGACGCGCTGGGCGAGGCGCCGATGCTCTGGGCCAAGCACGATGGTCAGTGGCGCTCGATCAGTTGGGCCGAGGCGGCGCGCCGGGTATGCCTGATCGCCGCATCGCTGCGCCGCATGGGCCTGCAGGATGGCGAACGCGTGCTGATCGTCTCGGAGAACCGGCCCGAGTGGTGCCTTGCCGACCTTGCGATCATGGCGGCGGGCTGCGTGACGGTGCCGACTTACACCACCAACACGACGCGCGATCACATCCACATTCTTGAGAATTCCGGCGCCCGCGCAGCGATCGTCTCGACCGCGAAGCTGGGCAAGGCGCTGCTGCCGGCCGTGGTGCAGACCGACATGTGCCGCCAGGTCATCGGCCTGGAGCCGCTCGTGCCGATGCAGGGCGGGGCCTATGAAACGCATATCTGGGACGAACTGCTCGAAGGTGATGCCACCTCGGCGCGCGCCGAGGTCGATCGGCGGATCGCTGGCATCGGTCGTACCGACCTCGCCTGCATCATCTACACCAGCGGCACCGGCGGCGCGCCGCGCGGGGTGCGCCAGCATCACGGCATGCTGCTGTCCAACGTGGCGGGCGCCGCGCAGATCATCGAGCAGGACTTCGGCTGGGATCGGGGACCGGACAAGCGCGAGATTTTCCTCTCGTTCCTGCCGCTCAGCCACGCTTACGAGCACACCGGCGGCCAGTGGCTGCCGATCGGGCTGGGCGGGCAGATCTATTATTCGGAAGGCCTCGACAAGCTCGCCGCCAATATCGAGGAAGTGCGCCCGACCGTGATGGTCGTGGTGCCGCGCCTGTTCGAGGTGCTGCGCACCCGTATCATGAAGCAGATCGAGAAGCAGGGTGCGGTTGCCAATCGCCTCATGGACTGGGCGATCGGTGGGGGCATGCGCCGTCTGAACGGCAAGCGCGGGCTGCTCGACTATCCGCTCGACCTGGTGATCGAGCGGACCCTTCGGCCCAAGATCCGCGCCCGCTTCGGTGGGCGGATGAAGGCGCTGGTTTCGGGCGGGGCGCCGCTCAATCCGGAGATCGGCGTATTCTTCGACGCGATGGGGCTGACGCTGCTGCAGGGCTACGGCCAGACCGAGTCGGGGCCGATCATCAGTTGCAACCGCCCGTCGGCGGGCGTGAAGTTCGACACCGTCGGCCCGCCGATGCGCGGGGTCGAGGTCAGGATCGCCGCGGACGGCGAGATTCTCGTGCGCGGGGAACTCGTGATGTCGGGTTACTGGCAGAACGAGGCGGCGACGGCGAACGTGCTCAAGGACGGCTGGCTCCATACCGGCGACATCGGCCATATCGACGATCGCGGGCGCATTGCCATCACCGACCGCAAGAAGGACATGATCGTCAACGACAAGGGCGACAACGTCTCTCCGCAGAAGGTCGAATCGATGCTGACGCTCCAGCCGGAGATCGCGCAGGCGATGGTCTACGGTGACCGCAAGCCCTACATCGTCGGCCTGATCGTCCCGGACGCCGACTGGGCGCTGCAGTGGGCACGGGATAACGGCGAGACTTTCGATTTCCGCAAGCTGCAGGGGCTTCCGGCGTTCCGCACCGCGCTGCGCAATGCGATCGACCGGGTCAACGCCGACCTCTCGGTGATCGAGAAGGTGCGTCAATACGCCTTCGCCGACGAGCCGTTCTCGATCGAGAACGAGGAGATGACCCCGAGTCTCAAGATCCGGCGGCACAAGCTCAAGGAACGGTACGGCACTCGGTTGGACGCGCTTTATCGCGCGTAAGGAAACGGTGGCGCGCTTCCTGCGTTGACGGGGCAAACGTCAATTACAGCGAGTGCGCCATGCGTGCCTTCCCCTGCCCGAACTGCCGCCGCCTGAATCATTTCGAAGTCCGGGTTTGCCCCGGCTGCCAGGCCACCCTTGGCTACGATCCCGAAATCGACGGCTTCCGCTTCCTGGCCGACGGCGCGACCGTCTGGCGCGATGCCGAAGGTGAGGTGGCCGAAGTGGTCGTATGCGCCAACAACAACGATTATCGCATCTGCAACTGGCTGGTGGCGAGCGACGACACGACGCCGATGTGCCGGGCCTGTCGGCACAACCGCACCATTCCCGACTTGTCCGAACCCTCTGTCCCGTCCCGATGGGCCAGGATCGAGGCAGCGAAGCGGCGGCTGTTCCACACGCTGATGAGGCTGGGCCTCCCGCTGGAAACCAAGGCCGAGGAAGGTCCCGGAACACAGGGCCTCGCCTTCGATTTCCTCTACGATGCGGCGGCGGAGCAGGCGGGCAGTCCGCGAATCTTCACCGGTCACGACGGCGGCGTCATCACACTCAACCTGATCGAGGCCGACGATGCCGAGCGTGAGCGGATGCGCCATGCGATGGGCGAGCCCTATCGCACCCTGCTCGGCCATTTTCGGCATGAAGTGGGCCACCACTACTGGTCGCGGCTGGTCGAGACCGATCCGGCCGAACTGGAGGCTTTCCGTACGATATTCGGTGATGAGCGAATCGACTATCAACAGGCGCTGCAGGCGCACTACAATGACGATGGGTCGAAAGTGTGGACCGACGCTTTCGTCAGCTTCTACGCGACCTCCCACCCGTGGGAGGATTTTGCAGAGACCTTCGCGCATTACCTGCACATCGTCGACGTTCTGGCGACGGCGGGCGGTTTCGACCTGTCGCTGGCCCCCCTGCCGGGCGACGAGGTCGGGCTGGAAGTGGAGCTGGATTTCAATCCCTACACGGCTGACACCCGTGCGCTGACTGAAGCGATGGGGCCGCTCTCCTTCGCGATGAACGCGATCAACCGCTCGATGGGACAGCCGGATCTTTACCCCTTCCATCTGTCCGACGCGATCGTCGCCAAGCTGGACTACGTCCATAACCTGGCGGCGAAGGCACGGGCAGGGGGCTCTGTCGTCGAGCCGGTGCCGGCTTAAGCGGCTTCCTTCTCGATGAACTCGGGATAGAAGCTCGGCTCGCGGTCGGACCAGCCGGGCGCGGTGGCGGCGGCTTCGCTGATCGAGTGGAGCAGGGTGCGGCGGCGGTCAGGGCGGATCTGCGGCAGCGCGGCGGCTCCGCAGAAGGCCCCCGGGAGCCATGGCCGCGCCCAGCCGCCGAGCAGGCGCTCGTAGAGGAAGCGGAAGGCGGAGAAGCTCGTCAGGCGTTCCTGCGCGAGATCGAATGCGGCCATCCGGACCAGCTTGCCCATGAAGGCGTCGACGTCGTCGAAGCTGTAGTCGTCCGGCCGCATCGCGCGCAGGGCCTTGAGGTCCTGATAGGCGACGTACTGATTTCGGATCGAGGCCAGTTCCTCCTCGTCGCGCGCCCAGAGCTTGAAGGCATCCTGGCGGCCGAGGCCGATGTCGAGGCTGCGCCGGATGTAGCGCTGCTCGCTGGGGGAGAAGCTGGCGAATTCGCGCAGTTCGTTGATCGTCAGACTAGCCGTACCTGTGTGGGCCATCGTGATTGTCCCTGATGTGTCGGGAAGATCCCCGTCACGAGTCGGATTTAACCACGATCATCCTTTCTGGACGGTTTACGATGCAAAGGTTTGTATGCGCAGTTTGCCGTCGGAAACGGGAAAGGTGGGAAGCCCGTCCCGTTTCGGTACGGAGGCACTCAGATGAGGCCGGCGAGGGGGCTCGACGGATCGGCGTAGCGACGCTGGCCCATGCGGCCGGCGAGATAGGCATGGCGCCCGGCTTCGACCGCCAGCTTCATCGCGCGGGCCATGCGGACAGGCTCCTTCGCCTCGGCGATCGCGGTGTTCATCAGCACGCCGTCGCAGCCCAGTTCCATCGCCACGGCGGCTTCCGAAGCGGTGCCGACGCCTGCATCGACCAGCACCGGCACCTTCGCGCCCTCGACGATGAGGCGCACGGTCACCTTGTTCTGGATGCCGAGGCCCGAGCCGATCGGCGCGCCCAGCGGCATCACCGCGACGGCGCCCGCGTCTTCCAACTGCTTGGCGGCGATCGGATCGTCCACGCAGTAGACCATAGGCAGGAAGCCTTCGTTCGCGAGGATTTCGGTGGCCTTCAGCGTCTCGCGCATGTCGGGGTAAAGCGTGCGTGCCTCGCCCAGCACTTCGAGTTTCACCAGATCCCAGCCGCCCGCCTCGCGCGCCAGGCGCAGGGTGCGGATGGCGTCGTCGGCGGTGAAGCAGCCTGCGGTATTGGGCAGGTAGGTGATTTTTTTCGGGTCGATGAAGTCGGTCAGCATCGGCGCCTTGGGGTCCGACACGTTGACACGGCGCACCGCGACGGTGACGATTTCCGCGCCCGAAGCCTCCACGGCGGCGGCGTTCTGCGCGAAGTCCTTGTACTTGCCCGTGCCCACGATCAGGCGCGAGGTGAAAGTACGACCGGCAACGGTCCAGGTATCAGCGGGGAAATCGGTCACGAAGCGCGTCCTTTCGGGGAAGCGTGAATCAGGAAAAGCGGGGGCAGGGCGGGCTGGTCAGCCGCCGCCGACGAAGTGGACGATCTCCAGCACATCGCCATCGGACAAGGTCACGTCGGCAAGCGTCGAGCGCGGCGCGATCTCTGCGTTATGCTCGACCGCGACCTTCTTCGGGTCGAGGCCGATCTGCGCGACGAGGTCGGCGATGCTGGAACCGGCGGCAATGCGGCGCGGTTCGCCATTCACGGTAAGCAGGATTTCGGCAGCCATGGCTGCCGAATAGCGCTCAACAGGCGCCGTGCAAGTTCCGAATGTGCGCGAAGGCGACGAGGCTGACCCCTGCGATCGTCAGCACGGTCTCCTCGATCCCGTGATCGACGAGGAGGGCGATGCCCATCAACGTCAGGCCCGAAGCACCGATCGCCAGCGGCGCGACCCGCCCGTGGCGCAGCACGCCGAAGCCGAGCGAAATGATGCCCACGACCAGAGCCATCGCCAGTCCGATGCGGTGGATACTGGGTGAAAGAAGCGCTTCACCGCCCAGCCCCAGCACGCCGACAAGCACGACGCCCAGGATGCAATGCACCGCGCACAGCCCACTCAGGATGATTCCGGCACGGTCGAGGCGGTTACGAATCGCAAGAAGGGCAGTACGCATGGGCAGCCATCTATGTAACGTTGTATCATTCCGCAAGGGCCGGACGCAAAATTTTCACGCAGGACTCGTCGAAAACACGTGCCGTCGAACGCCCTCTTGCGCAAATGCCCGCAAAATCGCAGGAATCGCCCGCATGACGGAAGAAGCAGACGCATGAGAGTTAACGACGGTCGCCCGATCATCGGGACAAGTGACGATATCGCCCCGATGGTGCGCTGGCTCCTGAGTGTTGCGGTGCTGGTGGTGCTGATCGTCGCGGTCGGCGGGATCACCCGGCTGACCGAATCGGGCCTTTCCATCACTCAGTGGAAGCCGCTGACCGGCGCAATCCCGCCGCTCACCGACGCCCAGTGGCAGGCCGAGTTCGCCCGCTACAAGCAGATCCCGCAGTATCTCGACGTCAACGGCCCGGCAGGCATGACGCTGGCGCAGTACAAGTTCATCTACTTCTGGGAATGGTTCCACCGTCTTCTGGCGCGCACGATCGGCCTCGTCTTCGCGGTTCCGCTGGCATGGTTCTGGTACAAGCGCACCATTCCCGGCGGCTACAAGCCGCGTTTGCTGGCGCTGTTGGCGCTGGGCGGCCTGCAGGGCGTCGTCGGCTGGTGGATGGTCTCCTCCGGCCTCAGCGCCGAGGCGCTCGACCGGGTGAGTCACTTCCGCCTCGCCGCGCATCTGCTGGTGGCGCTGTTCACGCTGGGCGGCCTCGTCTGGACTGCGCTGGACCTCAAGGCGATGGAGCGGGGAGAGCAGCGCGCGCGGCTGACCCGCTTCGGCGCCCTGGCGCTGGGCATGCTGGCGCTGCAACTGTTCATGGGCGCGATGGTGGCGGGCCTGCGTGCCGGCTATGTCGCCGGCGCCGGCTGGTGGAGCTGGGACGCCTGGCCGCTGATGCAGGGCAGCGTCTTCCCCGAAGGCGTCGATTGGGCGCGCGGGTTCTTCTCCTCGCTGGTCAACGATCCCTACCTCACGCACTTCATTCACCGCTGGTGGGCCTGGGCAATCGTCGCGGTGCTCGTCGTCATGGGCCGCAGGCTCAAGGCGAAGCACGAGCGGCTGGTCTCGGTCGCGGTGCACTGTGCGTTCGGGACGCAGGTGCTGCTGGGCATCTTCACGGTGTGGTCCGGCGTGACCTTGTGGATCGCCGTGGCGCACCAGCTTTGCGGTGCACTGCTGGTCGCCGCGACGGTGTGGGGCGCGCATGCGCTCGGACGTCGGGGGTAGGTTTCGGCCTGTCCATCGGCTACCCACTCCGTCCGGCTAGGCAGCAAGCTGCCAAGCCTCCCGGCCCTCCCTCCTTCGACAAGCTCAGGATGAGCGGGAGGGCGAAGCGGAAACCTCTCATTCCCCTCCCGCTCGCGGGAGGGGGCAGGGGTGGGCAACGTCCGGACACAAACCTCACGGTATTATTTTACCTCTCTGCAATCCCGCGCATTGCTTGACTTACGCAGCCATTTCGACGATTTGGCCGCCTTCCGCGCTATCAGGGGATTCGCTCCCGTGGCTGGCGCTCGAATTATAGGGAATGACCAGCCATGAAGGCGCTCACGAAGGTCACCCGGTCGATCAAGCCGGCCGAGGTGGAGAAGAAGTGGCATCTGATCGATGCCGAGAATCTGGTTGTAGGCCGTCTGGCCGTGATCATCGCCGACCTGCTGCGCGGCAAGCACAAGCCCAGCTTCACCCCTCACGTTGATTGCGGCGACCACGTCGTCATCATCAACGCGGAGAAGGTGCGCTTCACGGGCAACAAGCTCAAGCAGCAGACCTACTACAAGCACACCGGCTATGCCGGCGGCATCAAGGAAGTCACCGCGGACAAGGTCCTCGCCGGTCGCTTCCCCGAGCGCGTGCTTGAAAAGGCTGTCGAGCGCATGATTCCCCGTGGTCCGCTCGGCCGTGACCAGATGCGCGCTCTGCACGTCTACGCCGGCACCGAGCACCCGCACGGTGGCACCCAGCCCGAAGCGCTCGACGTCGCTTCGATGAACCGCAAGAACAAGGTGGGCGCATAATGTCCGACAACGAAACCGTGCAGAGCCTGTCCGACCTCGCGGACATCGCCGGCAACGTCACCGTCGGTGACGAGACCGTGGCAGCCGCTCCCGTCTCGAACGCTCCGCTGCGCGAGCAGCAGATCGACGCGCAGGGCCGCGCTTATGCCACCGGCCGCCGCAAGGACGCCGTTGCCCGCGTGTGGATCAAGCCCGGCTCGGGCAAGATCATCGTCAACGGCCGTGACCAGGAAGTCTACTTCGCACGTCCGACCCTGCGCCTTGTGATCAACCAGACCTTCCAGGTCGCTGGCCGCGAAGAGCAGTACGACGTCATCGCCACCGTCAAGGGTGGCGGTCTGTCGGGCCAGGCCGGCGCTGTGAAGCACGGCATCGCCCAGGCTCTCGCCAAGTACGAGCCGGCCCTGCGCTCGGCCGTCAAGGCAGCCGGCTTCCTCACCCGCGACAGCCGCGTGGTCGAGCGTAAGAAGTACGGCCGCGCCAAGGCACGCCGCAGCTTCCAGTTCTCGAAGCGCTAATCGTTTCCAGAGCTTCGGCTACAAAAAGGGGTCGCGGGAAACCGCGGCCCTTTTTCGTTATGCCCAATGTGGGATGCCGAGCGCAGACAAGGCGCCAAGACTTTGAATTTCCCGACTCGGCGTTGCGTTTTACGGCATCGGTCTGGTACGCGTTTCAGCCTGCTCGGCTGGAGTTGACCTGAGATGGAAACAACGGTTCCCTCGGAACTACGCGACTTTCTGGCATCGCTGCCGATGGCGCTGGCTCTGGCATCTATCGAGGGGGATCATCCGCTTCTGTTCGTCAATGAGCGTTTCAGCGAACTGACCGGCTATTCCGGTGACGACGTGATCGGTCGCAACTGCCGCTTCCTGCAGGGCGATACACGGGATGGGCAAGCCCATGCGAAGTTCCGCGCCTTCCTGCACAACGAGGACACCATGTCGGCCAGAGCGCCGATCATCAATTTCCGGCGAGACGGTTCGGCCTTCGTGAACCTGCTCTACCTGACACGGTTGCGGGCGGAGTCGGGCGAGACACGATATATCCTGGGCTCGCAGTTCGATGTGAGCCGAGTGGAGGTCGAGCGCTTGCAGGCGTACGACAGGGATCTGGCACGGGCGCTGACCGGCCTCGGCCCCCTGAGCGTGGGGTGCGGCATTGCCATCGATGATGCGCTTGCGGTTATCGGAGATTCCGTCAGCCTGATGACGCAGGCGCATTTACGGCTGCTCGACCCTTCGTCCAGTCTGAATTGACTGGGTCAGGCCACAAGGCGCCGGTCGTACTCCACCCGGGCTTTTTCCACGTCTTCCATGTTGGCGATTGTCCAGCCGTACAGCGCCTTGAACGGAGTCTGCAACGAGCGGCCCAGCGGAGTGATCTCATACTCCACCCCGATGGGGGATGCGGCGATTACCCGTCGCTCCAGCAGGCCGTTGCGCTCCAGCCGCCGCAGGCACTGGGTAAGCGCCTTTTGAGTCACGCCTTCCAGATGACGCTTGATGCCGTTGAAGCGCATCGGTCCAGCGTCGAGCACCGTCAGCACCATCATCGACCACTTGTCGGCGATCTGGTCGAACAGCAGGCGGCTGGGGCAATCGACGGAGAAATGCTCGCATTCCGGCATCAAGGTATCCCTGGATATACTTGCGCACCATAAGGTGCCTCATTGACGTCAAGTATCCAATATATACCTAAGTGGCTCCCCCAGCAAACCGGAGTTCCTCCGCAATGACCGCAAGTGCCACCGACGTTCTGTTCAAGCCGTTCCGCATCGGCTCGCTGGACCTTCCCAACCGCATCGTCATGGCGCCGATGACCCGGGCCTTCGCCGCCGAGGGCATCCCCGGCGAGGCGCAGGCCGCTTATTACCGCCGCCGGGCCGAAGGTGGTGTCGGCCTGATCCTGTCCGAAGGCACGGTGATCGACCGCCCTGCCTCTCGCAACGATCCGGGGATCCCCTTCTTCCATGGTGAGCCTGCCCTGGGCGGCTGGAAGCAGGTAATCGATGCGGTGCACGGAGCAGGCGGCCGCATGGGGCCGCAATTGTGGCACACCGGCGCGACCAAGAGCTTCATGACCGAGTGGGTGCCCGATGCGCCCGTCGAGAGCCCGTCGGGCTACGATGCGCCCGATGTCCCGCGCGGCGAGGCGATGAGCGAGGAAGCCATCGCCGACAGCGTGGCCGCGTTCGCTCGTGCTGCGGCCGATGCAAAGCGGCTTGGCTTCGACGTGGTCGAACTGCACGGTGCGCATGGCTACCTCATCGACCAGTTCTTCTGGTCGGGCAGCAACCTGCGCACCGACCGCTACGGCGGCGCGACCATTCGTGAGCGTTCGCGCTTTGCGGCCGAAGTCGTGGCGGCGGTGCGCGAGGCGGTGGGGCCGGGCTATCCCCTGATCCTGCGCCTGAGCCAGTGGAAGCAGCAGGACTATGCCGCGCGCCTTGCCGAGACTCCGGACCTCATGGCCGACTGGCTAGAGCCGCTGGTCGAAGCGGGCGTAGACGTCCTGCACTGTTCGCAGCGCCGTTTTTGGGAGCCCGAGTTCCCGGAGATCGACGGCGATAGCGGGCTGAACTTCGCCGGCTGGGCCAAGAAGCTCACCGGTGCGACCACCATCAGTGTCGGTTCGGTCGGTCTCTCGGGCGATTTCATGGCTGCGTTCGGCGGCGAAGGTTCGTCAAGCGTCGGCCTCGACCGACTCGTGGAACGCATGGAACGTGATGAGTTCGACCTGATCGCCGTTGGCCGTGCTCTCATCACCGACCCCGACTGGGTCTCCAAGGTGCGTGATGGAAATGCTGGCGAATTGAAGGGCTTCGACGCGGCAGCGCTGGGCGAACTCGTCTGACGCTTGATGAGAACAAATATGGAACATGTAGGATTTTTCCTATAGGGTGATCAGCGGCGGCACTCCTGCCGTCGATCCCTTGGAGGAAAAGCCAGTGTCGTTTGCTGACTTGTGCCTCTTCCTTGGGGCCTTGTTCGCCTTTGCCACCCTCATCCTGAAGGTGGTGGAGGTGAAGGGCCGGAAGTAGGCAACGGGTGGGGGATGCGTTGCAGCGTGTCCCCCAGACGTTCGGTTCAGGGCGTTCTGCCCGAAAACGACTAAGCCCCCGCCGTTGCAGCGGCGAGGGCTTGATCCACATGGCCACAGGCCAGTGTCGTTTGCGGCGGTAACCCTACGCTTTTCGGGCGATGAGTTCAAGTTGCGCCTGTTGTTGCACCGCCGCGTTGCCTGCCACCATCAGTACATATGCTGTCCGCCGTTGATGCTCAGCGTCGATCCGGTGACGAACGCGGCGTTCTCCGAGCACAGGAAGGCGCAGCCGCGCGCGATCTCGTAGGCGCTGCCGAGGCGGCCGACGGGGATCTTGGCGACGATCTTCTCCAGGACCGGCGGCGGCACGGCGGCGACCATGTCGGTGTCGATATAGCCCGGCGCGATCGCATTGACGGTCACGCCGTACTTGGCACCTTCCTGCGCCAGCGCCTTGGTGAATCCGTGGATACCGCTCTTGGCAGCGGCATAGTTCACCTGGCCGTACTGGCCGGCCTGTCCGTTGATCGAACCGATGTTGACGATGCGGCCCCAGCCACGCTCGCGCATGCCCGAGAAGGTCGCCTTGGCGGTGTTGAAGCAGCCGCCGAGGTTGACGCGCATGACGTCGTTCCAGTCGTCGAAGCTCATCTTGTGGAGCACGCCGTCGCGGGTGATCCCTGCGTTGTTGATCACGATGTCGATCGGACCGATTTCGGACGCGATGCGCGCGCAGCTGTCCTGCGTCGCCTCGAAATCACCCACGTCCCACTTGTAGGAAGGGATACCGGTGCGCTCGGTGAAAGCGGCCGCCTTTTCTTCGTTGCCGGCGTAATTCGCGACGACGGTGTGACCGCGTTCTTTCAGTGCGAGCGACACAGCTTCGCCGATACCCCGGGTCCCGCCGGTTACAATTGCAACGCGCGCCATATGTTTAGCCTTTCGTTGTGAGCATCCACCGACGACAAGGCTATGGAAGGATTATGACGGCGGCAAGGCCGACCATTGACCTAAATGCAGCATTCTTGATTGCGGATTTTGCAATCAATATTGCTTGTATCAGAACTTGAACTGCGTTCCGACATAGACCGCCTGACTATCCTGTTTCCGGTCGGTAAGGGGGACGAGGCGTTCACGATCCTGCGAATAACGCACCCCGGCCGTCACATCGAGATTTTCGGTGACCCGATAGGCGCCGCCGAGATCGACTTCGCTGCCATCGATTGCGAATGTGCGCGGGGCCCGACCTGACGCCTTCTTCTCGTCGAGAGATATCCTCGGGCTGAAGCGCGGCTCGTCCTGCTTTGCCGTTCCCGGTGAAAGGCTGAACTTCTTGAGGTCCGGCAGTTCCGCCATTGGCCGGCTGGGCGCCTGCGGGACGAGGTTCTGCGCGAAGTTCTGGTATCCGCGCGACACGCCGAGATTGAAAGCGGTGGGCGCGATACGCAGTCGCGCGGGATCCTGGCTGATCTGCGCAAGCGGTGACCGGCCATGGACGATGATTGCCTGCGCCGCCTCGGGATCGACGCGGACGGCGACGGTCACGGCACGATCCGGGCGGTTGGGCGTGCCCGCCGGCGTAAATGGAAAAAGATCGCCTTTAGCCAGCGAACGCATTGCGATGGCCTGCGACAGGTTCTCCTGCGTCGTCTCGGGCGCCAGCGGATCGATCTGTCCCGAATTGGCCGCGGTGTCGCCCTTGAAGTCGGTGGAGAAGGCGAGCACCGCGCTGGGCAGGGCCAGCAGGGTGACACAACCCGCCAGCAGCAGGCTTCCCTTCATGCCTCCCCGGGTAGCGCCTTCACCCTCGGTACTCATCAAACGCCCCTGTCTGCTTCTCTTTGCCCCGTGGCAGACTCGCCGTGACGGGGTCTGCAAATGATGACGCTTGCAGATTAACACGTCCTGAGTGCGGGGGTAAAGACGCAGCGCCTTCCGTTCAGGACGCGCTCATCCTTGCCCTGCTTGGGACTTGGCATCGGAAAGGCGCTCTTGCCGCTGGCCCACTGGCGGTTATAGAGGCGTTTTGACGACAGGCTCGGCGTGCGCCGCGTCTGCAGCCTCTGACACCGGATTTGGGAACGAACATGAAAGCCAGCACCGACAACGGCCTCTTCACCGTGCGCACGCTGACGACCGTGGGCATCTGCGCCGCGGCGGCGCTGGCACTGGCCGGTTGCGGCGGTGGCAGGAAGAAGGAGCAGGCCAAGCTCGCGCCTTCGCAGGTCACCACGATCGGCGTGAACAGCTACCTGTGGCGCGCCAGCCTCGATTCGGTGTCGTTCATGCCGCTGCTCCAGTCGGACAGCGCCGGCGGCGTCATCATCACCGACTGGTACGTGAATCCCAAGACTCCGACCGAGCGCGTGAAGGTGTCGATCGCAATCCTCGACCAGGACCTGCGCGCCGATGCGCTGCGCGTCACCGCCGTGCGCGAAGTGGCGCAGGGCGGTGGCTGGGTCGCCGCGCCGGTCCAGGCCGCGACGGTGCAGAAGCTCGAGGACATCATCCTCACCCGCGCCCGCGACCTGCGCCGCGATTCGATCGGCGGTTAAGAATTATCGGGCGGCCCTTGCGGCCGCCCCGTTCATTTGGCGGGCCGGTCCCGCGGGAGTTTAGACAAAGATGACCGAGCGGTTCGATCCCGCACAGGCGGACACGCGCTGGCAGGCTGCGTGGGACGAAGCGCAGAGCTTCCGCGCCGACGACACCTCTTCCAAGCCGCGCAGCTACGTGCTGGAGATGTTCCCGTATCCCTCGGGCCGCATCCATATCGGCCACGTCCGCAATTACACGATGGGCGACGTGCTGGCGCGCTACAAGCGGATGAAGGGCTTCGAGGTCCTGCACCCGATGGGCTGGGACGCCTTCGGCATGCCCGCCGAGAACGCGGCGATGGAAAAGGGCGTCCACCCCGGCGGCTGGACGCGCGAGAACATCGCGAACATGAAGGCGCAGCTCAAGCGCCTCGGCTTCGCGCTTGACTGGAGCCGTGAGATCGCGACCTGCGAGCCGGAATATTACGGCCAGGAACAGGCGCTGTTCCTCGACCTGTACGAACACGGCCTTGTCTACCGCAAGGAATCCGCGGTGAACTGGGATCCGGTCGACCAGACCGTGCTGGCGAACGAGCAGGTGATCGACGGGCGCGGCTGGCGCTCGGGCGCACTGGTCGAGAAGCGCAAGCTCTCCCAGTGGTTCCTCAAGATCACCGACTTCGCCGACGAACTGCTGGACGGCCTCTCCACGCTCGACAAATGGCCCGAAAAGGTCCGCACGATGCAGGAGAACTGGATCGGCAAGTCGCAGGGCCTGCAGTTCAGCTTCGACCTTTCGACCGATGGAAAGGTGGAGGTCTACTCGACCCGCCCGGACACGATCTTCGGCGCAAGCTTCGTCGCCGTTGCCGCCGATCACCCGATCGCGCAAGGCGCGGCCGAAGGGCGACCCGAAGTTCAGGACTTCATCGCGCTGTGCAAGCAGGGCGGCACCACCGCCGCAGAGCTTGAAACGGCCGAGAAGCTGGGCTTCGACACTGGCATCACCGCGAGGCACCCGTTCACGGGCGCGCCGCTGCCGGTCTACATCGCCAATTTCGTGCTGATGGACTACGGCACCGGTGCGGTCATGGCCGTCCCCGGCCACGACCAGCGCGACTTCGAGTTCGCGACCAAGTACCGGCTTCCGATCGCGCGCGTCGTCGCGGCGAGCGCGGAGGAGGCCGACAAGCCTTTCGACGGCGAGTCCGAGGCCGGCGACGGCGTTCTGGTGAACTCCGACTTCCTCGATGGCCTGAGCGTTGCGGAGGCCAAGGCCGCCGTCATCGCCCGCGCCGAAGCCGAAGGCTGGGGTGAGGGCAAGACGGTTTGGCGCCTGCGCGACTGGGGCGTTTCGCGCCAGCGCTACTGGGGCACGCCGATCCCGTTCATCCATTGCGAGGTTTGCGGCGTGGTGCCGGTGCCCAAGAAGCACCTGCCCGTCGTGCTGCCCGAGGACGTCGATTTCCAGACGCCGGGCAACCCGCTGGTGCGCCACCCGACCTGGAAGCACGTCGACTGCCCGCAGTGCGGCCACCCGGCCCGCCGCGAGACCGACACGCTCGACACTTTCGTCGATTCCTCGTGGTACTTCCTGCGCTTCGCCAGCCAGCCTGACGACCGCCCGTTCGACCCGGCAAAAATTGCCGAGTGGCTGCCGGTGGAACAGTACATCGGCGGCATCGAGCATGCGATCCTGCACTTGCTCTACGCTCGCTTCTGGACCCGCGCGCTGGCCCGCATCGGCAAGATCGAGGTCAAGGAACCGTTCGGCAGCCTGTTCACGCAGGGCATGGTCACGCACGAGACGTATAGCCGCGTGAACGAAGCCAACGGCCAGCCGATCTACTTTGCCCCCAGTGAAGTGGACCGCACCTCCGAAGGCGCGACGCTCAAGGCCGATGGCGCCCCGATCGAGGTCGGCCGCGTCATCAAGATGTCGAAGTCGAAGAAGAACGTCGTCGATCCCGACGAGATCGTCGCGACCTACGGCGCCGACGCGATCCGCTGGTTCATGCTGTCCGACAGCCCGCCCGAGCGTGACCTGCCCTGGTCCGAAGCTGGGATCGAAGGCTGTGGCCGCTTCGTCCAGCGCCTGTGGCGCCTGTTCGCGCAGTGCGACGCGGCGGCGACCGGCGAGGACAAGGCCATCGACCGCAAGGTTCACCAGACCGTGGACGCGGCGGCGCGTGACATCGAATCGCTCGGCTTCAACAAGACCGTGGCGCGCATCTACGAACTGACCGGCGCGGTGGAGAAGGCCCAGCCCTCCGCCAGCCGTTCCGCCGCGATCCGCACGCTGCTGCTGCTGGTGTCGCCGATGATGCCGCACCTTGCCGAAGAGGCGTGGTCTTCGATAGGCGAGGGCCTGATCGCCGACGCCGCATGGCCCGAAGTCGATCCGGCGCTGCTGGTGGATGACGAGGTAACCGTGGCGGTCCAGGTCAAGGGCAAGCTGCGCGATACCCTCACCGTCGCCAAGGGCACGTCGAAGGAAGACCTCGAGGCGCTTGCCCTCGCCAGCGAGAAGGTGCAGCGTGCACTCGATGGTGCGGAAATTCGCAAGGTGATCGTGGTGCCCGACCGACTGGTAAATCTCGTCGCGTGAAGGCTTTAATTGCCCTCACTGGAGCCGTGCTGCTCGCCGGGTGCGGGCTGCAGCCGATGTATGCGGGCGGCGGCAATGCCGCCGTCGCGCAGGGGCTTGCCGCTGTCGAAGTGTCCTCGATTCAGGGCAAGGCCGGCTGGCTGGTGCGCAATGCGCTGGTCGACGAGCTTGGCGTATCGGGCGCCAAGGGCGTCGCGCCGAAATACCGGCTCGATGTGCGCCTCGACGACAAGCTGGAGAGCTTCGCGCTACTGTCGGACGATACCGTGGGTCGCGAACGCCGCACCCTGCGCGCGCGCTACCAGTTGGTGGACGTGGGTAGCGGTGAAGTGGTCCTTGACCAGACCGCAGGCTCCGATGCGGGGATCGACGTCGTCTCCTCTGACTACGCGACCATTGCGGCCGAACAGACTGCGCTGGAGAACATGTCCAAGGACATCGCCACGCGCATCGTCACCAACATCGCGCTGCGTCTGCGCGGTGAAACCGCCCAGTAACAGGCCGTGAAGGCCACTCAGAAGGAATTCGCGGGCCTCGCCCAGCGTGCTGCCCGCGATGCCCGTGTCTTCTTCTTCTGCGGCCCCGACGAATCGGGAGCCTCGGATGCGGCGGCGAAGATTCTCTCGTTTCTCCCCGACATTGGCGAGCGTATCGAAATGTCGGGTGCAGAACTGCGCCGCGATCCGGTCCGTCTTGGCGACGAGGCCCGTTCCACTTCGCTGTTCGGCGGTGCGCGCCATATCTGGGTGCGCGCGCAGGGCGATGAGGCGCATGATGCCGTCCAGACCCTGCTGGAGAACGACGTGGAGGGTTGCCCGGTCCTGATCGTTGCCACCGGTGCCACCGACAAGTCGCGCACCGCCAAGTTGCTCGCGGCCCGGCCGGATGGCCTCGTGGCGATGTTCTATCCGCCTGACCTCGCTTCGGTAACCGCATCGGTGAGGACGATGGCGAATGCTGCAGGGCTCAAGCTGGGCAGCGAGATCGCCGAGCGCATTGCGCGAGGTGCGGGGCTCGATACGCGACTGGCCCGCTCGGAAGTCACCAAGCTGGCGCTCTACCTTGATGCTTCGCCCGAGACGCCCCGCCCGGTCGCCTCCGGAGACCTCGACGCGATCGGCGCATCGACCGAAGATGACGATTTTTCGCCGCTCGTGGATGCCGTGCTGGGCGGCAGGCGCGATGCCATCGGTCCCGAACTCAAGCGGATGCGCGATCAGGGCATGAACCCGGTCGGCCTTCTGCTCGCCTTCGAGCGCCGAACGGCACAGCTCGCCGGTTTGAATGCACGGCTGGGCGACAGCCGCGACGTTGGAGGGTTCCTCAAGGCCGAGGCCGGCGCGAGGCGGATATTCTGGAAGGACCAGCCGGCGCTGACTGCCCAGTTGCAACTCTGGCGCGGGTATCGGCTTGAGCGGCTCGTCGCTCGATTGGTAGCGCTGCACCAGATGCTGCTAGCTAACAGTCAGAATGCCGAGCTTTTATTGGCCGACGGTCTTTTGACAATTGCAAGGTCAGCGCGTCCTAATTCGAAACGACCGACAATTACCACGTCCTGACTGAATCCGCTTTTCGGGTTGCCTCGCCAGTACATACGGGCATATACCTATTGCGTCGCAGCATGATGTCCATGCGGCGCGCGCTGAGGTTCTGATGAGGGAGGCATTCAGCGTGAGTTCGCAAGCCCGGGTGCTGCCAGCATGAACGCCCCATTTGCCGCAGGTTCACTCGCCAAGGAGCGGGCCGATCTCGACGATCTTCTCGTTGCACCTTCGCTCGAGCGTCGGCGCCTGCAGTGCTACCTCTCCCTCGTCGTCGGCGATATCGTTTCGATTTTCATCGGTTTTGCATCGACAGGTTATATTCTGGCAGGCGCGCAAGGACTTGGCGAGAGCTTGGTCCATGCCCAACTCATCCTCCCTATCTTCCTGACTCTGGCGCTTTACAACGGTGCTTATTCCACCGCCTCGCTGCAAGATGGCTGGAAGGGTGTGTTCAGGGCGTTGCTTGCGGTCGTGATCGCGATGGTTGTCGTGGTCTTCGTGCAGTTCCTGATTCGGCCCGATGCCGATGTCTCGCGTTCCGGCTTCAATGGCGGCGCGCTGGCGGCAATGGCGGTGATCGCATGGATGCGGCTGCAACTGCGCAGCTTCGTGCGGTGGCGTTGCGGCGACAACATCATCAATGAACTCATAATCGACGATGGTGGACCGCAAGTGCAGGTGCGCGGTGCGATTCGCATCTCGGCGGCAGGAATGGGCCTGCGGCCCAACCTCAACGACCCTAATGCGTTGGACCGCATCGGGCTCGTCCTGCGCAATATCGACCGCGTAATCGTGAGTTGCCCTGCAGGACGCCGCGCCGAATGGGCGATGATGCTCAAGGGCGCCAACGTCGATGGCGAAGTCCTCGACGACGAGGTCGCGCGCCTCGGCGCGCAAGGTGCGCGTGTGGTTGGCAAGCACGGGTTGCTGATGGTGTCTGCGGGGCCGCTCGGGCTACGTGATCGTGCCGTCAAGCGCCTGTTCGACGTCGCCTTCGCGGGAGGTGCAATTCTCGCCTTGTCCCCGCTTCTGGTCGTGGTTGCGCTGGCCGTGAAGGTGCAGGACGGCGGGCCTGTGTTCTTCACACAGCGCCGCATGGGTCGGGGCAACCGCTTCTTCAACATGTACAAGTTTCGTTCGATGACGCAGGCCCTGTGCGACACGAACGGCAACGTTTCGGCCTCCAAGGACGATCAGCGGATCACCCGCATCGGTCGCTTCATCCGCCGCACCAGCATCGATGAACTGCCGCAGTTGTTCAACGTGCTGCTCGGCGACATGAGCCTGGTCGGCCCGCGTCCGCATGCGACGGGTTCTCTGGCGGGCGACAAGCTCTTCTGGGAAGTCGATCTGAGGTACTGGCAGCGTCACTCGCTCAAGCCGGGCTTGTCGGGACTTGCGCAAGTACGTGGTTTTCGCGGCGCCACGGATCACGAATCCGATCTCGTCAACCGCCTCCAGGCCGACCTTGAGTACCTGGAGGGGTGGACGATCATGCGTGATCTTCAGATCATCTTCCTGACCATGCGGGTGCTGGTGCACGATCGGGCTTTTTAAAGTTCGGTCCGATCCCGACGTTTACGACTGGACCATATTTATGGTCTGCGCTTCGGCGGTGCCGACGATGGGCACGGCATACAACGATAGCGATGGCATGCTGGAATTCACCGTGCATGTGAGCATGACGGTGCCGTTCGTTGCGCTGGTGGCAAACACCGGACTTCCCATGGTCCCTAGTTGTATCGCTGCCACCGGGCTTGAGGATACAACGGACGCGACGACCCCTGTTCCAGCCGTCTCGATCAACGAGATGTCAAGTCGACATGCTTGCGATTGTCGAACCACAGAGGACGCGTCTCGTCCGACAATCTGAATGAACAGGCTGGCTGCGGCTGCGGAATTTGTCGGCAATCCCGACAGTGTCATGAATGGGGTGGAGGCTCCCGGAGTTATGGCGGTCGTGTAATTCTTGTTCGCGATAGGAACCAGTGCCGACTTACCGGGCTGGGCGATCTTGATATATTCGGCTTCAAGCTGGGAGTATCCGGACGTGTTGGCGTAGAAACGTCCCTTGGTAACTCCACGACGCCTTACGGAATATCCAGACCCGCCCGCGCCATCTACGTAAGATGTCATTGCGGCGTTATCGGTATCGTGCTCGACACCCGCCGAAGTGTAATCGTAGGCACTGCCTGTCAAAGGAACGATGGTGTTGGGTGTCGTACCCGTTGCCATCAAATCTCCGAATAGTCGCATCGCTTGAGTTGTCGCTCCGCCGATCGCGGCTTTGCCCCACCTACAATTGTTGGTGCGGAACGGGCCTGTCAGGTTGATGCGCCCGTTCGAAGCCGCGATCAGGCCGTAACCAAGTTGTTCGACCCAACCGCCACCGATGGATACGTTTGAATTGGCAGCGAATATTCCACAGAACTGTGGCAACGGCGGGAATCGATCTCGTGTTTCGGCATAGTACTGACGCACATCTGCCGAGACGATATCTTGGAAATACAGGCCGATGCCGAAATATTCTGACTGGACGACTCCTGCCCAGATTGCCTTGCCGCGACGGATGGATACACCGCGGGTCATTCGGACGACGGCATACTGCCAATTCTCCCCGGCTGTTTTGCTGGCGGAGAATGTGTTGGCTGAAAGGCCGCCGCTCACCCAGTTTGGCGGGACATGCCAACCGGTTCTACCGTCGGCGGAACGCATGACGCACCAACCGTAGCGTGGGGGTGCATCGTTATTCCACGCAATGGTGTCGTGCGTGGAATCTGGGGTTCCCGGAGTAATGACGACATCGCTGGCAACGATGCCATTCCCGGAAGGGCTTCCGTTGATGTTGATATTGTCCATCGTCCAGGCACTCTCGCCCGACGAGCCGGCACCGCTTGTGCCACCAAGGTTGATCCCCCCAGTTCTAAAGCCGACGCCAACGATCTGATTGTAATAGAGTCCCCAAGGATGATTCCAGGCCGTATCGAAGAATATGCCAATATCCGCATTGGCGACGTAGACGCGCTCGATCCGGGCGATTCCCGCCGATGCGGCATCGGGGCTGCCAATCAGATAGCAGCCATCGAGATTGTTGCCATTGAGTTTTACGTCGCGGATATCATAGGACGCCTTCGGTCTCAGCATCCAGCCCTTGAATCCGGGGGCAGCGTTCAAGACGCTTTGCTTGTCTCCCGTGTTGCGATGCCCGCTTATGACAAGGTCCGTGCCGTCGGGGGGCCTGATCTCGGCATTGATCTGGTAGATTGCGCCAGGCCGAAGCAGAACCGGCTTGCCAGAGTTCACTGCTTGCTGAAGCGCAGACGTATCAATCGCGGCATTGGCCACACTGCCGTCGCCGATGGCCCCGAATGATTCAGGTGTGACCCAGTTTATACGGTCCCGGACGGTTCCGCCGCTATCCATTCCGATCAGTGAAGCGCCTTTGCGCGGCGCTTTGGAAGCAAGGTTTCGGCGATGGGCTGTGTTCGCACCGCGCGCAATGATATCGATAGGCATGGATCGTCTCTCCTACGGAAAAGTTTGCGTCGGCTATTGCGCGACCCGATAGGTTAACGACCCCGAAGTCAGGGTAATCGCGAGGTAGAGAGCAGCACCGCTTTCGAATTCCTCCCACACCGGCTCACAAACATTTTGCGAGAAAGTGCCCCAGGCATCGCCCCCCAGCGTCAGGGGCTGCTGCGTCACTCCGCCATCGATAGAACGGAGCAGGGTGGCGGAACCTTGCCAGATTCCTGTCAGGGTAATGAATACCGGTCTTCCCGGCGCTGGAAGGAATGGCCCAGTCGATGTGCTGGTCGCCGTAGTGCCAGTCAGAGGTTCGGGGGTGGAAGCCGACAGCGTCGTGACCGGCAGGGGGCGGCCGTTTTCCACTAAGGACAGACTGCTGCTTTCTCCATCGGTGAAACCGATAGCGAAGGCGGTCGCATAGCCCGAAGGCATCTGGATAGGGCTGGTGGGCATTGGGGCTCCTCGGCTTGGAACGGAACCCTTATCCAGATACGCATCTCAAATTGTGTAGGAAAACGCCATTTAGGTTAAATATTCTTAATTGAGAGTAAGCCTTTGCAGGCTCAGTTCCCCTTCTGCTTCGGCACCGAGAATGTGCCGGATACCCGACCATTCGGTCCGGCCGAGGCAGAGGAGACGCCGCTATTGAGGTCCACCACCAGTCGGCCGCCACGCAGCACGTCGCCGTTGCTGCGCTTGATCGTGGCATTGCCGGTCATGGTGATGATGCGCTGGTTGAAGTCGTAGACGCCGACATCACCCGTCGCGGTTTCGTCGGGGCGAGAGACGACAACGCCACCGCTCGCGGTGATGCGCTGGATCTGCATCGAGCCTTGATTGGTAAAGTTCACCACCGTGCGCGACGCGCGCAGGCGCAGTTCGGCCTGCTTCACGTCGACGTTGCCGGACAGGATTACGCGATCCTGCTTGTCCTGCAGTTCGATGCGGTCGGCGGCATAGTCCACCGGGGCGTTGGAGTTGTGACCGTTGAAGACCTGCGCGCCCAGTTGCTGCGACCCGGCAAGGGCGGCGAGGCCCAGCACCGGCAGGACCAGTGCGGTACGGTAGAGCATGCGGGGGGCGGCGATCATTGCGGTATCCTGAGTTTGCCCGGCGTCATGCGCAGGCGGGCGTTGCCTTCGAGGGTCACGGTGCGGTTCTCGAGGTCGGCTTTCATTGAGTCCGCACGAAAGGTGCCCGTCGGCACGGTGCCATCGACACCCCCTGTACCCACGGCGGTCTGTTGCTTCACATCGATGGCCACATTGCGCGTGGTCATCTTGTACCCGTCGGGAGCGGCGAAGTTGACCGGACCATCGATTGCGATCTGCTCGCTGTCGTAGTTGTAGGCGCCGCGCGGGGCGACGATTTCGGCCGGGCCGTCGTTGAGGTTCATCAGGGCCTTGAGGCCCAGCATCTCGACGATCGGCGTGGTCGCGCTCTTCTGCACGGCGGTTCCGGCATTGACCGTGAAGTCGCGGTTCTTGTTGTCCTTGCCGCGATAGGCGGCATCGTCCGCGCGCAGGCGTTCGCTGGTGATCGCAACCTTGTTGCGGTCGAGCAGGAAGCTGATCTCGCCGCGCGGGGACAGCGGAACGAGAATCATCACGGCGGCGACAAGGCCGATACCCGCCGGGAGCACCTTTGCCAGCAGCCCGACGAGCCGATCATGCGAGCCACCGGGCGCGGCGAAGTGCCGGCGGCGGTTCTGGATCTTGATAGCTTCGACGGACATGGCGTTTCAGGTAACTCCCGTGGACGGGTCAGGCTGCTTCGTGGCTGAAGATGTCGTGGTCCGGCCAGCCTGCAAGGTCCAGCCGGGCGCGCGCCGGAAGGAAATCGAAACAGGCCTGGGCGAGTTCGGTGCGGTTCTCCCGCGCCAGACGCACCACGAGGATTTCGTGCATCGCATGCAGGTAGCGCACGTCCGACGCGGCGTAGTCCTTCTGAGCCTCGGTCAGTTCAGGGGCGCCCCAGTCGCTCGACTGCTGCTGCTTGGACACTTCCTTGCCAAGCAGTTCGCGCACCAGGTCCTTCAGGCCGTGGCGGTCGGTATAGGTGCGCACCATCTTGCTGGCGATCTTGGTGCAGAACACCGGCGCGGCGGTTACGCCGAGGTAGTGCTCGATCGCGGCAAGGTCGAAGCGGGCAAAGTGGTACAGCTTCAGGCGCGCCGGGTCGGCCAGAACGGCCTTCAGGTTCGGGGCGGCGTAATCGCTGCCGGGCTTGAAGCGGACGAGGTGCTCGTCGCCCTTGCCGTCCGAAATCTGCACGACGCAGAGCCGGTCACGGGCGGTGATGAGGCCCATGGTCTCGGTGTCGATAGCGACGGGACCCGGCGCGAGCACGCCTTCGGGGAGATCTTCTTCGTGGAGATGGACAGCCATGATCCGAAAATGCTTAGGGACTGGCTGGCGGTTTCGCAATGGCGCGCGCACTGCCGCGCGGGTTTTTCGGAAAGGTTGAGGGCATGTCGGCAACACAGGACGTCCAGGCCGTTCCGGAGAGCTGGGCTCCCGCGCTGGGGCCGGTGCTTGCCACCCCCGAGGCGCGCAGGCTTGGCGGCTGGCTCAAGGCCGAGGAAGCGGCGGGCAAGGTGATCTATCCCCCGCGCGGCACCCGGCTGCGGGCTCTGGAACTTACCCCGCTCGATCAGGTGCGCGTGGTGATCCTGGGGCAGGACCCCTACCACGGGCCGGGGCAGGCACATGGCCTGTCGTTCTCGGTGCAGGAGGGGGTGAAAGTGCCGCCCTCGCTGGTCAACATCTACAAGGAATTGGCGACCGACTGCGGTGTTGCGGCGCCGGGACACGGCAATCTGGAGCACTGGGCGCGGCAGGGCGTGCTGCTGCTCAACAACGCGCTGACGGTGGAGGCCGGGCAGGCCGGTTCGCACCAGAAGCGCGGCTGGGAAGCGATCACCGACGCGGCCGTTGCGGCAGTGGCGGCGAAAGCGGAGCCCTGCGTGTTCATGCTGTGGGGCAGCCATGCGAAGAAGAAGGCGCTGAGCGTGCCGGGTCTCATGGAGAGCCATCATCTGGTGCTGACGGCGCCGCATCCGAGCCCGCTGTCGGCTTATCAGGGATTCTTCGGCTGCGGGCATTTCAGCCGGGCCAATGCGTTTCTCGCGGAGCATGGGCGCGGCACGATCGACTGGTGATTCCGAATTCGTCGTCCCGGACTTGATCCGGGACCGGTGCCTGTCTTTAGGCGCAGTTCACGCTGCGCGCGCAGTAGGATGGGCGTGGCTCGGCCAGCGGTACCGGATCAAGTCCGGGACGACGAGTCAGGCCGAACGGCCCTCTACCGCCTCGTCCATCACGTAGTGGCTCATTGCGCCGCCGATCGAGAGATCGCCGAAGCAGGCTCGGAATTTGCCGAATGCTTCAAGCGTGCGGGCGTTCTGGTGCGCTTCCATCGATGTCCACACGACGTTGAAGGTGAACTTCGAGGGGTTCTCCACCCCGCGTCCGAAGCGGGCGGAGACGACGCCCTCGCAGGTGGCGAGGTGGGCTATCCCGGCATCACGCATGGTGCTGGCGAACTGGTCTTCGGCTCCGGGACGTACTTCGATTTCCGCGATTTCGAGCAGCATGACGGGTCTCCCTTTGGGTGCGGAGAGAGCCGGGCGATGGGTTCGGGGTCAAGGCGGCGGTAGAAGTGATCGCGCGGGCGTGATGCGTGCGGCGAGGGCTTCGACAAGCTCAGCCTGAGCGGGTTGGAGAGCCGTTCTTTAAATTCCGCTCAGGCTGAGCTTGTCGAAGTCCCCGAGGCAAAGCGCAACGAAAAAGGGGCGCACCTTTCGGCACGCCCCTCTCTCAATCCGATACCTTGCGAAGGATCAGCGCGGCAGCTGGCTCACGCCCATCAGCGCCTCGTCCACCGAACGCGCGCACTGGCGGCCTTCGCGAATCGCCCAAACGACCAGCGATTGACCGCGGCGCATGTCGCCGCAGGACCAGATCTTCTCGTCGCTGGTGCGGTATTCGAAGACGTTCGCCTTCACGTTGCCGCGCGCGTCCAGTTCGACGCCCGACTGGTCGAGCATGCCGGCCTTGCGCGGGCCGAGGAAGCCCATGGCGAGGAAGATTAGGTCGGCTTCGAGCGTGAACTCGCTGCCTTCGATCTCCTGCATCTTGCCGCCCTTCCACTCGACGCGGACGCATTCGAGGCCCTTGACGTCGTTGTCGCCGATGACACGCTTGGTCAGCACGGCCCAGTCGCGGGTGGCGCCTTCCTCGTGGCTCGACGAGGTGCGCAGCTTGAGCGGCCAGAACGGCCACGACAGCGCCTTGTCTTCCATCGTCGGCGGCTTGGGCATGATCTCCAGCTGGGTCACCGAAGCGGCGCCCTGGCGATTGGAGGTGCCGACGCAGTCCGAACCGGTATCGCCGCCGCCGATGACGATGACGTGCTTGCCGGTGGCCGACAGGGTGCCGCGCGGGGCGGCGCGCAGTTCGTCGTCGCCGGCGTTGCGCTTGTTCTGCTGGGTCAGGAACTCCATCGCGTAGCGCACGCCGGGAAGCTCGAAGCCGGGGATCGCGAGCGGGCGCGGGTCTTCCGCGCCGCCGGCGAAGACCACCGCGTCGAAGTTCTCCTTGAGCGAGGCGACCGAGACGGTGACGCCCACTTCCACCGACGTCTTGATCTCCACACCTTCCGCCATCATCTGCACGAGGCGGCGGTTGATGAGGTGCTTCTCCATCTTGAAGTCGGGGATGCCGTAACGCATCAGCCCGCCGACGCGGTCGTTCTTCTCGAACAGCGTGACCGAGTGACCGGCGCGCGCCAGCTGCTGGGCGCAGGCCATGCCCGCCGGGCCGGAGCCGACGACGGCGACCGACTTGCCGGTGCGCTTCTCAGGCACCTGCGGCGTGATCCAGCCTTCCTGCCATCCCTTGTCGACGATCGCGCATTCCACCGACTTGATGGTCACGGGCTCGTCGATGATGTTCAGCGTGCATGCGGCCTCGCACGGGGCGGGGCAGATGCGGCCGGTGAACTCGGGGAAGTTGTTGGTCGAGTGGAGGACTTCCAGCGCATTGCGGAAGTCGTCCTCGTAGACCAGGTGGTTCCAGTCCGGGATGATGTTGTTGACCGGGCAGCCGGTATGGCAGTGCGGCACGCCGCAGTTCATGCAGCGCGACGCCTGTGCCTTCAGCGCCTCGGGCGAGAGGGGGACGACGAACTCGTTGTAGTTCTTGAGGCGATCCTCGACCGGACCGTACGTGCGGTCCTTGCGGTCGAGTTCGAGGAAGCCGGTTTCCTTGCCCATTGTGATACGTTCCTAAATCTTATTCTGCTGCGACCGAGGCGGCTTCGAGGCGTTCGGCTTCCTGCTGGCGCAGGGCCTTCGCGAAGTCGCGCGGCATCACCTTGACGAACTTGCCCAGCGTAGTTGCCCAGTCGTCGAGCAATGCGCGGGCTCGCTTCGAGCCGGTGTGCAGGTGGTGGCGTTCGAGCAGGATGCGCAGGCGCTCCGCATCGTGGCGCAGCATGTCGCCCATACCCAGGTCGCGGACCGAGACGGTGCGCTGCTGGGGACGACCCGTGCCTTCGTCCTCGTCGGCTTCGGCCGAGATCGGCTGCAGGTCCACCATCGAGGGGTTGACCAGCTTCGCGAACTCGCCGTCCTCGTCGTAGACGTAGGCGATGCCGCCCGACATGCCTGCCGCGAAGTTGCGGCCGGTCTTGCCCAGCACCATCACGACGCCGCCGGTCATGTACTCGCAGCCATGGTCGCCGCAGCCTTCGACGACCGCGATCGCGCCCGAGTTGCGGACCGCGAAGCGCTCGCCCCCGACGCCGTTGAAGAACGCCTCACCGGAAATCGCGCCGTAAAGCACGGTGTTGCCGACGATGATGTTCTTGAGCGGGTCACGGTTCACGTGGCTCGGCTGGCGCACGATCACGCGGCCGCCCGACAGGCCCTTGCCGACATAGTCGTTGGCATCGCCGGTCAGGTCGAGCGTGACGCCGTGGGCAAGCCAGGCGGCGAAGCTCTGGCCGGCGACGCCGGTGAGCTTCACGTTGATCGTGTTGTCGGGCAGACCGTCATGGCCGTAGCGACGCGCCACCTCGCCCGAGAGCATCGCGCCGACCGTGCGGTTGACGTTGATGACGGGCTTTTCGATGCGGACGGCTTCGCGCTTTTCCAGAGCATCGGCAGCGCCCTCAATCAGCGCGTTGTCGAGCGCGTGTTCGAGGCCGTGGTCCTGCACTTCGCTCCAGCCCAGCGAGGGGCCGTCGCCCAGCGGTGCCTGGTAGAGCACCTTGGAGAGATCGACGCCCTTGGCCTTCCAGTGGCTGATGGCCTTCTTCATGTCGAGGCGATCGACGCGGCCGACCATCTCGGGGATGGTGCGGAAGCCGAGTTCGGCCATGATCGCGCGCAGTTCTTCCGCCACGAAGAAGAAGTAGTTGATGACGTGCTCGGGCTGGCCGGTGAAGCGCGCGCGCAGCACCGGGTTCTGCGTGGCGACACCCACCGGGCAGGTGTTGAGGTGGCACTTGCGCATCATGATGCAGCCCGCCGCGATCAGCGGCGCGGTGGCGAAGCCGAATTCCTCGGCGCCGAGCAGCGCGGCAACCGCGACGTCACGGCCGGTGCGCAGGCCGCCGTCGGCCTGGACCACCACGCGGCTGCGCAGGTTGTTGAGCAGCAGGGTCTGCTGGGTTTCGGCGAGGCCGATCTCCCAGGGCGAGCCCGCGTGCGTCAGCGAGGTCAGCGGCGAAGCGCCGGTGCCGCCTTCGTAGCCCGAGATCGTGATGTGGTCCGCGCGCGCCTTGGAAACGCCCGCAGCCACGGTGCCCACGCCCACTTCGGACACCAGCTTGACCGAGACGCGGCTGGTCGGGTTCACGTTCTTGAGATCGTGAATGAGCTGCGCGATGTCTTCGATCGAGTAGATGTCGTGGTGCGGCGGCGGCGAGATCAGGCCGACGCCCGGGGTCGAGTGACGGGTCGCGCCGATGGTCTTGTCTACCTTGTCGCCCGGCAGCTGGCCGCCTTCGCCGGGCTTCGCGCCCTGCGCCATCTTGATCTGGATGTCGTCGGCGTTGACCAGGTACTCGGTGGTGACGCCGAAGCGGCCCGAGGCGACCTGCTTGATCGACGAGCGCATGGTGTCGCCGTTGTCCAGCGGCTTGAAGCGCTTGGGATCCTCGCCGCCTTCGCCGGTGTTCGACTTGCCGCCGATGCGGTTCATCGCCACGGCCAGCGTGGTGTGTGCTTCCCAGCTGATCGAGCCGTAGCTCATTGCGCCGGTGGCGAAGCGCTTCACGATCTCGCTCGCGGGCTCGACGTCGTCGATGTGGATCGACTGGCCGGGCACGAAGTCCATCAGGCCGCGGATCGTGAGCATGCGCTCCGACTGGTCGTTGATGGTCTGCGCGAAGGCGCGGTACTTTTCAGGCACGTTGCCGCGCACGGCGTGCTGGAGCAGGCCGATGTTCTCGCTGGTCCAGGCATGTTCCTCGCCGCGCACGCGCGATCCGTAGATGCCGCCCACGTCGAGCATGTTCTTGAAGACCGGGTTGTCACCGTAAGCCGCATCGTGGCGGCGCACGGTTTCTTCCGCGATCTCGGCAAGGCCCGCACCCTCGATGGTGGTGGCGGTGCCGGAAAAGTACTTGTCGACGAACGCGGTGGACAGGCCGACGGCGTCGAAGATCTGCGCGCCGCAGTACGACTGGTAGGTCGAGATGCCCATCTTGGACATCACCTTACGGATGCCCTTGCCGATGGCGTAGACGTAGTTCTTCGCCGCCTGCTCGGCCGAGACCGGCAGGTTCTTGCGGACCCGCATTTCCTCGATGGTTTCGAGCGCGAGGTAGGGGTTGATCGCTTCGGCGCCGTAGCCTGCCAGAGCGCAGAAGTGGTGCACTTCGCGCGCTTCGCCGGTTTCGACGACAAGGCCGGTCTGCATGCGCAGGCCCTGACGGACGAGGTGGTGGTGGACCGCCGCCGTCGCCAGCAGCGCGGGCATGGCGATCCGGTCCGGGCCGACGCTGCGGTCGGACAGTATCAGGATGTTCTTGTCCGCCAGCACCGCTTCGGTCGCGGCCCAGCACATTTCCTTGATCGCCAGCTCAAGCCCGGCGGCGCCGGTCTTGGCGTCCCAGGTCATGTCGATGGTGCCGGTGCGGAACGCGCCGTCGAGCGCGGCCTCCACTGAGCGGATCTTGGCAAGGCCGAGGTCGGTCAGGATCGGCTGGCTGACTTCGAGGCGCTTGTGCGTGCCGGCGTCATGACCCAGCAGGTTCGGGCGCGGGCCGATCATGGTGACCAGGCTCATCACCAGTTCCTCGCGGATCGGGTCGATCGGCGGGTTGGTGACCTGCGCGAAGTTCTGCTTGAAGTAGTCGTAGAGCAGGCGCGACTTGTGCGACAGCACCGGGATCGGCGTGTCGGTGCCCATCGAGCCGAGCGGATCGTCGGCGTTGACGGCCATCGGTTCGAGGAAGCGGGTGGTGTCTTCCTGCGTGTAGCCGAACGCCTGCTGGCGATCGAGCAGCGTGCCGGTGGGCTTGGGCAGCTCGGCCAGTTCGGGTTCGATCACATCGAGATCGGCCAGCTTGTACTGCGTGCGATCGAGCCACTCTTCGTAGGGCTCGGCCTCGGCCAGCTTGGTCTTGATCTCCTCGTCCTCGATGATGCGGCCTTCCTCGAAGTCGATCAGCAGCATGCGGCCGGGCTGGAGACGCCACTTGCGCACGATGTTGTCTTCCTTGATCGGAAGGACGCCGCTCTCGGACGCCATGACGCACAAGTCGTCGTCGGTGACGAGGAAGCGCGCGGGGCGCAACCCGTTGCGGTCCAGCGTGGCGCCGATCTGGCGGCCATCGGTGAAGGCGACGGCGGCCGGGCCGTCCCACGGCTCCATCAGCGCGGCGTGGTATTCGTAGAACGCGCGGCGTTCCGGGGTCATCAGCGGGTTGCCGGCCCATGCCTCGGGCACCAGGATCATCATGGCGTGAACCATGGAGTATCCGCCCGCGATCAGCAGTTCGAGCGCGTTGTCGAGGCACGCGGTGTCAGACTGGCCGTGCGGGATCAGCGGCCACATCTTGTCGAGATCGGCGCCGAGCAGCTCCGATTCCATGGTGCGGCGGCGCGCGTTCATCCAGTTCACGTTGCCGCGAACCGTGTTGATCTCGCCGTTGTGCGCCATGAAGCGGAACGGGTGCGCCAGCTTCCAGCTCGGGAAGGTGTTCGTCGAGAAGCGCTGGTGCACGAGGCCGAGGGCCGAGACGAATTCCGGGTTGCGCAGGTCGTCGTAGAACGAGCCCACCTGGGTCGCCAGCAGCAGGCCCTTGTAGACGATCGTGCGGGTCGAGAAGCTCGGCATGTAAAGCTCGGTGAGCCCCGGCATGTCATGCTTCTCGGCCAGCGCCGCCAGCGGGTTCTGGGTCTGCTTGCGGATCGCGAGGATCTTGCGCTCGAAGGCGTTCTGGTCGGCGCAGCTTTCACCGCGCCCGACGATGCACTGGCGGATGACCGGCATCGATTCGAGCACGGTCTTGCCGAGGCCGTCGAGCGTGACGGGCACGTCGCGCCAGCCGATCAGGTGCTGGCCTTCCTTCTTGATGAACTTCTCGAAGATCGAGACGATCATCTCGCGCGCGGCATCGTCCTGCGGCAGGAAGCACATGGCGACCGCGTAGTCGCCCGCCTGCGGCAGTTCGAGGCCCTCGGAAGTGGCCCAGGTGCGCAGCAGCTGGTCGGGAATCTGGGTCAGGATGCCCGCGCCGTCGCCCAGCAAGGGGTCGGCGCCCACCGCACCGCGGTGGTCGATGTTTTTCAGAATCTCCAGAGCCTGGGTAATGATCGCGTGGTTTTTCTGGCCCTTGATATGGGCGACGAAGCCCACACCGCAGGCGTCGTGTTCATTGCGCGCGTCATAGAGGCCCTGGGGCTTAGGAAATCCCATCGATATAAACCCATCCTGTGTTTTTTTGGCGCCATTTGGCAGGGGATCACTTGGGCATGCCTGCGGATTCGCACCGAATCGTACGAACGACCCCACGCGGCATAGTGACCCCACGGTCCCCATGACGATTCAGGGACCGTTTTGCAATGGCGAACACGGCTAGCTGCGCAGCAAGATGGCGTGGATGACGGATTTCCCGGCATTTTATTATCAAAAACCCCGCCCGGATTGCGCCGGACGGGGGTTTTCGAATCCGCTTGAGGTGGTCGAAGGGCGGTTTCAGGCCGCTCCGCTCATGCGCTGCAGCGTGGCGAGCGCCGCGCGCAGGGCGCGTTCGGTGGCCTCCGGATCGTTGCGCGGGGCGTCGAAGGGCCGCTCCTCATAGTCCGCCGGAGCTTCGCCGGTAGGGTCGGGGAGAAGGACCGGGCGGCCGAACGGCGCGGCTTCCAGGCTTTCCTCCTGGATTTCCTCGGCGGAGTCCACCGGGGTGGCATGGGCGAGCTCGTCGCCTGCCTCGTCGGGATCGCCGAACTGGAGGAACGGCTTGCGGACGGCTGCGTGGCGCGAAAGGTTGAACAGCGAGGCATAGCCCTGCTGCAGGACCGAATCCTCTTCCTCGTCTTCAGCGGCTTCCGGTTCCGCCTCGAAGGCGGTGTGCGGGAACGGGCTGCTGGGGAAGGGGATGGCCGCGTGCGGGTCGAAGCGCTCGTCGAAGCCCGGGCGCTCTTCGCTCGAGGTGAGGCCGATGTGGCGGGGCGGGGCAAAGCCTTCCAGCGGCTCGACGGCATCGTCGATCGGATCGAGCGCGATCGGGCGCAGCGCGCTGGGTACGGCGGCGGGCCACGACGGGGCGGTTTCCGGCAGATGAGCGTCGACGTAACCGTCCTGCGCTTCGGGCTCAGCTTCGGCGATCGGCGCGGCGAATGGCGCGACGATGGCCTGCGGGATCACGACGGCTACCTCGGCGGCCCGGCGCGCATCCTCGCGGCGGCGCTCCATGGCGAGCGCGAGGCGTTCGAGCAGTTCGACCTGCGACAGCGAGCCGAGGTCGGCATCGGCGATGCGGGCGCTCGACCGCGGTTCCTCCACGGCATCAACGAAAGTTTCGGCCGGAGCTTCCGGTTCCGCTTCGAAGGGAGCCGCGAACGGCGCGGGCTCTTCGTGGAAAGCGACGATCTCGATGCCGGAGGGCGCTTCATCAGAAGGCGATTCTTCCGCAGCAGGTGCCGCGAAGGCCGGTACGGACCACGCAGGCGCTTCTTCCGCTTCGAGTTCGGCCTCGGGCGCGTCCCAGTCGCCTTGCGGCAGGCGCGGCAGCAGCTTGAAGCCGGGCGCGGCCCTTTCGAGGCTGGAAGTGGCGCCGGCCAGAGGATCTTCGACCGTTTCCGGCGCCGCATCGGCCTTTACGTCGCTGCGGGGCGAGAATTCACGTGAATAGGCTTCGAACAGACGGCTGCCGACGGGCGCTTCGACGTATTCGCGAGCGGCCTCCTCGGCGGCGTCGAGTTCGGCCTTGAAGATCTGTGCGCCGGGAGGCGTCGTGAACACGCCGCGATCGGCGCCGAACGTCGATTCGGGCTCGCGCCAGGCGGTTTCGGCATCGAGCCATGCAGGCAGGTTGTCGTCCTCGTCCGCATCGTCGGCGGTGCTGTCGATGGCGGCGGCTTCCACCGGGCGACGGAACACGGGCTGGTCGTGGCCTTCGTCGAAGCTGTCGATGTCGAAATCGGCGACGTTGAGGATGCGAGGGTCGGTCGGTGCGCCGGGCAGCGGTGCGTGCTCTTCGGCGACGGGGGCTGCTTCGGGCTCGATGGCGAGGGCACGGCGGCGACGCGCGGTCGGCGCAGGTGCGGCGGCGGCCTGCTCGATCTCATCGCCTTCGGCGGCGTCGGTTGCGGGCAGGGCGGCGGGGCGGGCGATGCGCCGGGCGATCAGGCCGCCGATCGCAGCGCCGAGGCCGGTCATGCCGAGCGCCAGCAGGATGCGCATCGTCGTGCCGAGCGGCGGCGCGGCCATCGGGATCACCTTGTCGATGCCAAGCGCCAGCACCAGTCCCTCGATCGTCGAGGAGCTGACGATCACGCTGCCAAGCCCGGCGAGCGCGCCGAACCACAGTGCGACGATCGCCGGGAACAGCGGGTGGCGCGTGATCGGCTGTCCGCCGGTTCCCGCGTTGGCGCCCGCGCCCTCGGTGCCGCTCTCGATGGTGAGCTTGGTGTCGGCCACTGCATTACCCTTATGTCTTGAACCGGGACCTGTGCTCACGCGGCGGCTCCCAGCCCTGCTTGATCGGTCTTTGCTGCCAGCATTTGGTAAACGAGAGGATAACGACGGGCATTCTCGGCCCAATCGTGCCGGGTTTCCACGTGCTTGCGGCCCGCAACCCGGTAGGATTCCCACTCGTCACGGGCATCGAGCAGCCGTGCCAGCGACTCGGCGCAGGCGGATGCATCGTCGGGGGTGAACAGCACTCCGGTCAAGCCGTCGGTGACAAGCTCGCGGTGGCCGCCCACGTCGCTGGCAGCGACGAGCTTGCCCTGTGCCATCGCCTCGAGGGGTTTCAGCGGCGTGACGAGGTCGGTCAGGCGGCTCTTCTTGCGCGGGTAGGCCATGACGTCGCACAGCGCGTAGTAGCGGTCCACCTCGAGGTGCGGAACGCGGCCGACGAAGTGGATGGCCCCGGCTGCGGGCGAGGCTGCCGCCTGCGCGCGCAGGGCCTCCTCGCGCGGGCCGCCGCCGACCATCAGCAGCTTGGCGCGCGGCTGGCGGGCAACGAGAGCGGGCATCGCGTCGATCAGGACGTCGAGTCCTTCGTAGTCATAGAAGCTGCCGATGAAACCGATCACGGGGCCGTCGAAGCCGAGCTGCGCGGCAAACGCCTCGTCACGCGGCAGCGGCGTGCCGAACAGGGCAAGGTCGACGCCATTGGGCATGACGGTGATCTTGTCCTCGGGAATCCCGCGCGTGGCGAGGTCGGCGCGCAGCCCCTCGCAGATCGTCACCACCGCGTCGGCCTTGCGCACCACATGCGTTTCGAGCGCATGGGTGAGGCGGTATTTGAGCGAACCCTCGCTGCCGGTGCCGTTGCCGACGGCGGCGTCCTCCCAGAAAGCGCGAATCTCGTAGACGAGGGGAATGCCGTACCTGCGGGCGACCTTGAGCGCGGCCTGTCCGCACAGGACCGGCGAATGGGCGTGGATGACGTCGGGACGCCACTGCTGCACCACCTTCTCGATTCCCGCCGCGAACAGGGCGATCTCACGCCACTCGCGCACGACCGGAGGGCCTGAAACCTTACTGCCGACGCGGTGGAACAGGAGTCCCTCGTGTTCCTCGACCACCTCGTCGCCCTCGTTGTAGCGCGGGCCGGTCACGCCGCGCACGTCGAGGCCCAGCGCCTGCTGCGCTTTCAGGATCGCGCGCGTGCGGAAAGTATAGCCGCTGTGGATCGGCAGCGAATGGTCGAGCACGTGAAGAATGCGGGTCATAAGCTGCATTTCCTAGCGGGGAACGCTTAACGCGCCGTCAACTTGGCGCTGCTAACGCGGCTGTCGATGGTCGACATCCTTGCCCTTGCCATATCGCACGGACTGCTGCTGCTCGCCGCATGGCGCTTGCTGTGGCGGTCAGACCTCGATTCGGAAGGGACCGATTCGCAGGCCCGCTCGGGCCGCAAGCCCGCAACGCCGATGCGCGTCAATCGAGTGGCGGGTGAAGAGGAGGAGCACGGCGATGCTTAACCTCGCGCTGACCGGCTTTTTCGCGGCGATGATGCTGCTCGGCTTCAAGCGGCCGTTCCTCTGGGTGCTGTGCTACCTCTACGTCGACATCGTCGCGCCGCAGATCATCTCGTGGGGTTTCCTGACGCGCCTGCCGATCTCGCTCATCGCCTTTTCGGCGGCGTTCCTCGGCTGGCTGGTGTTCGATGACAAGCGCGATTCGCGCTTCAGCTGGCGGCAGGGCCTGATCGGGCTGCTGCTGCTCTACTGCGCCATAACGACGTTCACCGCCGACTATCCCGAGGAAGCGCTAACCAAGTGGTCGTGGGTGTGGAAGGCACTGGTCTTCGCGCTGTTCCTGCCGCTGACCTTGCGCACGCGCCTGCGAATCGAGGCGGTGGCGCTGGCGATGGTGCTTTCGGCGAGCGCGCTGATCATCGACGGCGGGCTGAAGACGGCGATGGGCGGCGGCGGCTACGGCAGCCTCATCATCTTCGTGGAGAACAACACCGGGCTCTACGAAGGCTCGATCATCTCCTGCGTCGCCATCGCGCTGATTCCGGTGGCGGTGTGGCTGGCGCGATATGGCACGATCTTTCCGCCCGACTGGAAGGTCTGGCTGTTCACCGGCGCGCTGATCTTCGCCTGCTCGCTGATCCCGATCGGCACGCAGGCGCGCACCGGCCTCGTCTGCCTGGCGATCCTGTTCGGACTCTATCTGCGCACGGCGAAGAATCGGGTGCTGATCTCGGCGGGCATGGCTTTGGCGCTGGTGGTAGTCGTGCCGTTTCTGCCGCAATCCTACATGCAGCGCATGAACACGATCGAGGACCACAAGTCCGACCAGTCCGCCAGCACCCGAATCGGCGTGTGGAAGTGGACGCTGGGCTATGTGAAGGACCATCCGATGGGCGGCGGCTTCGAGGTCTACCTGTCCAGCAAGGTCGCCTACGACACCGTCTCCAGCCAGACCACCGGCAGCAACGTGACGATCACCCGCACCCCCGTCGTCGAGACCGGCCGCGCGTTCCACTCCAGCTACTTCGAGATGCTGGGCGAGCAGGGCATCCCCGGCTTCGCGCTGTGGCTGCTGCTCCAGCTTTCGGGCGTGGTGCAGATGGAGATGATCCGTCGTCGCTGGAAAAGCCGCAAGGAACCCGACGAGGCCTGGGCCGCGCCGCTTGCGGTGGCGCTGCAACTGGCGCAGGTCGTCTACATGATCGGCTCGCTGTTCGTCGGCATCGCCTTCCAGCCGTTCATCCTGATGCTGATCGGGCTGCAGTGCGGGCTGTGGAGCTACCTCAAGCGCATCGACCGCCCGGCCGAGCGCATGCGCCGCGGCCGTCAGCCGATGCACGTAGCGAAGGCCGTGGCGGGTTAAGAATCGGCCCGCCTCGAATCGTTTTCATTTTCTTGCGCGGCTTCCTTAACATTAACCACCGTCCGCCGTTCTGGTGAGCAATGGCGCGGTTCGCGCGCCGTCACGCCGGAAACCACGTTTGAAATACTTAAGGGAAAATCCGGCGTTTACGACGAATTAACCTTTAACCTTCATTGGTCATATGGTTAATACAACGCAATGTCCGCAAAAGGCTGCGTCAGCCGCGGGCATCGGGGGCAAGAAGGAACCGACCCATGCGAGTGCTGCTGATCGAGGATGAACCGACCACGGCCCGGGCTATCGAGCTCATGCTGACGGCGGAAGGATTCAACGTCTACTCCACCGATCTGGGCGAGGAAGGCCTCGATCTGGGCAAGTTGTACGACTACGACATCATCCTTCTCGACCTCAACCTGCCCGACATGCACGGCTACGACGTGCTGAAGAAGCTGCGCGTCGCCAAGGTGCAGACGCCGGTGCTGATCCTGTCGGGCATCTCCGAGATGGACAGCAAGGTCCGCTCGTTCGGCTTCGGCGCGGACGACTACGTGACCAAGCCGTTCCACCGGGAGGAACTGATCGCCCGCATCCACGCCGTCGTGCGCCGCTCCAAGGGCCACTCGCAGTCGGTCATCCGCACCGGCAAGCTGGTCACCAACCTCGACGCCAAGACGGTCGAGGTCGATGGCGCCCGCGTGCACCTGACCGGCAAGGAATACGCGATGCTGGAGCTGCTCTCGCTGCGCAAGGGCACCACGCTGACCAAGGAAATGTTCCTCAACCACCTTTACGGCGGCATGGACGAGCCTGAGCTGAAGATCATCGACGTCTTTATCTGCAAGCTGCGCAAGAAGCTCGCGCATGCCTGCGGCGGCGCCAACTACATCGAGACCGTATGGGGCCGCGGCTACGTCCTGCGCGATCCGGACGAGGCTGCCGAAGCGGCATAAGCCAGATTACCCTGCACCCCTTGCAGGAACCAAGGCGGCCTGCCCTCTCGAGGGGCGGGCCGTTGTTTTGTGAGCGGCCGGGCCTTGCCGCCGGGGCTTCGACAAGCTCAGCCTGAGCGGGATTTGGAAAACTGCTCTCAAAACCGCTCAGGCTGAGCTTGTCGAAGCCCCGGCGGCAAGGCACACCCTTAAACCAGCAGCGCCACCACCGACAGCAGCGCCGCCGTCACCACGGCATTGAGCGCCATCGCCAGACTCGCCATCGCGCCAGCCGTCGCGTCCACCTGAAACGCCCGCGCGGTGCCGATCCCGTGTGCGGCAACGCCGAGGGCAAAGCCGCGCGCGCGGTAGTCACCCAGACCCAGCGCATTGAGTAGCGGCGTCGCGACCATCGCGCCGAAGACGCCCGCGAACAGCACGATCACCGCCGCCAGTGCCGGGACGCCGCCAAGCTGTCCCGCCACCGCCATCGCGACGGGCGTGGTGGTCGCCCTCGGCGCGATCGAGGCGAGAATCTCGCGCGGCGCGCCGAAAAGCGCCAGCACGCCGACCGCGCTGACGATCGAGGTCACCGCGCCCGCACCCAGCGCCAGCACGATCGGTATGGCCAGCCGGCGAATGCGTGCCCGCTCGCGCCAGACCGGCACCGCCAGCCCGACGACCGCCGGGCCGAGCAGGAAGCTGACCGGGAAGGTCGCGGCCTTGTATGTCTCGTAGGAGGTGCCGCTCGCCAGCAGCAAGGCGATCAGCACCGGCGTACTCCAGAGCACCGGATGCAGCAGCGGATGGCGGTCGCAGCGCTTTGATAGGGAGTCGAAGACCTCGAACACGCCCAGCGTGACCGTCAGCCAGAGCAGCGGGGTCGCCAGCAGTGCGGGATCGCTCACGCCTCGCCCTCCGGCGCGAACCGGACGAAGGCCCAGCGGAATACCAGCGCCGTCACGATCAGCGTCAGCAGCGTGGAGGCCACCGTGGCCGTCACCAGCCCCACGCCGTACCGCGAAAGAACCGGGCCTTCCTCGATCAGCCCGACGGCGGCGGGGACGAACATGATGGACAGGTGCGCGGTGAGCCAGCCGGTCACCACGGTCAGCGTCGGCCGCTCGCGCGGGACCAGCGCCAGCCATCCGACCAGCAGGACCATGCCGATGACCGCGCCCGGCAGGGGCAGGCTCGTGATGCGATGGATCGCTTCGCCCGCAAGCTGGCAGGCGAGAAGGAGGAAGATGGCGCGCAGCATGACCGGGATAAAGCAGGGCGACACATGCTCGGCAATCCGCATTTCGGTCCGCCAAGTTGCGCCGCGCAACTATGCCCGATTGCGAGTCTCGCCCCCCTTGTGTATCGGCGCGCGCCATGACGGCTTACAAATCCGGCGATCCGACCACGCTCAACCGCCTCTACGGCCGCGCCAAGGGCAAACCCCTGCGCGCTGCGCAGCAGAGCCTCGTCGACGACCTGCTCCCGCGTATCTCCATGCCCGAGGAAGGCCCGATCACCGCGCAGGTGCTGTTCGGAGACGATCGCCCGCTCCACTTCGAGATCGGCTTCGGTGGCGGCGAGCACATGGCGCAGCGCGCCGACATGCTGCCGGATCACGGCTTCATCGGTGCCGAACCGTTCCTCAACGGCGTGGCGCAGGCGCTCACCCACGTCAGCGGCGACAACGGCGCGCATCCGCCGATCGGCAACGTGCGCATCCATCACGGCGATGCGCTGGAAGCGCTGGAGCGCATCCCGGACGGCTCGCTCTCGTTCCTCTACCTGCTGCACCCGGACCCTTGGCCCAAGGCGCGCCACGCCAAGCGCCGGATGATGAACGACGGTCCGGTCGACATGTTCGCCGCCAAGCTCAGGCCCGGCGGCGAGTTCCGCTTCGGCACCGACCACGCGATCTACCTGCGCCATGCGCTGATGGTGATGCAGCGGCATACCGAACAGTTCGAATGGCTATGCGAGAAGCCCGGCGATTTTCAGGTTCGCCCGGGCGGCTGGCCGCAGACGCGCTACGAGCACAAGGCGCGTACGGTTTACGGGCATGAGGTCTGGTACTTCCGGTACAGGCGGAAGTAGAAGTCCTGGGGCCATCGCCCCAGACCCCCATACTGTCGTCGCTGCGCGTGCAGCGGCGTTGGGGGACTACGCAACCCCCTCCATTCGTCATTGCGAGCGCAGCGAAGCAATCCAGGGCGGTTTATGCGGCCCTGGATTGCTTCGCTGCGCTCGCAATGACGAGGTTGGGGATATGCCAGCGGAATTGCGCCGCAGGCTTTATAAGTCTCCCGACGAAGCCTTGGCGGAACGACGTCGCTTCGCGCACGGCCTCGACGGTATACGGGGTGCAGGGGTGGTAAACCCCTGCATGCTCCCCTTCAAATTCAGCCCGTGATTCCCGCCGCCGCCAGTGCGGCGAGGGTCAGCACGTCTGGCGCGATCGCGGTCATCGGCACGATCTGCACGGGCTTTTCCATGCCCAGCAGCATCGGTCCGATCGAGGTCGTCCCGCCGATCTCCTTGAGCAGCTTGGCCGAGATGTTGGCCGACTGCAGACCCGGCATGACCAGCACGTTCGCCGGAGCGGACAGGCGGCAGAACGGGTAGAGTTCCATGATCTTCGGGTTCAGCGCCGCGTCGGGGGCCATCTCGCCCTCGTATTCGAAGTCGACCTCCTGCTGGTCGAGCAGCTGGATCGCCTCGCGCGTGGCGTCGAGCCACTTGCCTGCCGGGTTGCCGAAGGTCGAGTAGCTGAGGAAGGCGACGCGCGGTTCGTGGCCCAGCTTGCGGGCGACGGCGGCGGTTTCCTTGGCGATGACCACCAGTTCCTCGGCCGTGGGGCGCTCGTTGATGGTGGTGTCGGCCATGAACACGGTGTGGTTCTTGCCGACCATCATGTGAATGCCGCAGGGCAGTTCGCCCTCGGCCGGGTCGAGCACGCGGCGCACTTCCTTCATCGACTGCGCGAAGGGGCGGGTCATGCCCGTCACCATCGCATCGCCGACGCCCAGCTTGAGCAGGCCGGCGGCGAAGATGTTGCGGTCGGTGTTGCACATGCGCTGCACGTCGCGCTTCAGGAAGCCGCGGCGCTGCAGGCGGTCGTAGAGCATCTCCACCATCGGCTGGACGTGCTCGGACACCATCGAGTTCTCGATGTGGAAGCTCTCGGGGTTGGGCACGCCGAGGTCCGCCATCCGGTCGAGGATGGTCTGGGTGCGGCCGACCAGGATCGGCTCGCCGTAGCCGAAGTCGCGGTACTGGATCGCGGCGCGCAGGACGACTTCGTTGTCGGCCTCGGCGAAGATCACGCGCTTGGGGTTGGCTTTCAGCTGCTCGTAGACGCGCGTGAGGACCGAGGTGGTCGGGTTGAGGCGGGCCTTGAGCTGGTCGCGGTAGGCTTCGAAGTCCTCGATCGGCTTCTGGGCAACGCCTGAATCCATCGCGGCCTTCGCCACGGCCATCGGCACCACTTCCATCAGGCGCGGGTCGAACGGCGCGGGGATGATGTAGTCGCGGCCGAACTGCTGGGTCTCACCACCGTAGGCTGCCGCGACGTCCTCGTGGACCTGTTCGCGGGCCAGTTCGGCGATGGCGGTGGCGGCGGCGATCTTCATCTCCTCGTTGATCGCGGTGGCCCGCACGTCGAGCGCGCCGCGGAAGATGAAGGGGAAGCCGAGCACGTTGTTGACCTGGTTCGGGTAGTCCGAACGGCCGGTGGCGACGATCGCGTCGGGGCGCACTGCCTTGGCGTCGGGCGGGGTGATCTCCGGGTCCGGGTTGGCCATCGCGAAGATGATCGGCTCGGGCGCCATCGACTTGACCATCTCGGGCGTGATCGCGCCCTTGGCCGAGAGGCCGAGGACGACATCGGCGCCGACGAGGGCTTCGGTCAGCGTGCGCTTGTCTGTCGAGACGGCGTGGGCGGACTTGAACTGGTCCACGCGCTCGCGGCCCGGATAGATCACGCCCTTGGTGTCGCAGACGAGGACGTTCTCATGCTTCACGCCCATGGACTTGATGAGCGAGGTGCAGGCCAGCGCCGAGGCGCCCGCGCCGTTCACCACGACCTTGATCTCGTCCAGCTTGCGGCCGGTGATGAGGCAGGCGTTGATGAGGCCCGCCGCCGCGATGATCGCGGTGCCGTGCTGGTCGTCGTGCATGACCGGGATGTTCATGCGTTCGCGCAGGGTCTGCTCGATGATGAAGCATTCCGGCGCCTTGATGTCTTCAAGGTTGATGCCGCCGAAGCTGGGCTCCATCATCGCGATGGCCTCGATCAGCGCATCGGTGTCTTCGCTGGCAAGCTCGATGTCGATCGAATCGACGTCGGCGAAGCGCTTGAACAGGACGGCCTTGCCTTCCATCACCGGCTTCGACGCCAGCGCGCCGAGGTTGCCCATGCCCAGGATCGCGGTGCCGTTCGAGATGACCGCCACGAGGTTGCCCTTGGCGGTGTAGTCGTAGGCGGTGGCGGGATCGTCGGCGATGGCCTGCACCGGCACGGCGACGCCCGGCGAATACGCGAGGCTGAGGTCGCGCTGGGTGGCCATCGGCTTGGAGGCGATGATCTCGATCTTACCCGGGCGCTGGGTCTGGTGGTAGAACAGCGCCTCGCGATCGGTGAACTGGACCTTGGACTTATCGGACAAAGCTTGATCTCCCCAGATTTGCCAGAGGCCCTAACGGATGAAATCGCGACGCGATAGGGGAAAGGATGTCCCACCCCGCTTCCCAAAATGACAGGTGCGCCGCTAACGCTGCTGGCATGACTTCCGGCGCGACTCCAATGATGGCGCAGTACCTTGCGCTGCGCGAAGAGGCAGGTGACTGCCTGCTGTTCTATCGCATGGGCGACTTCTTCGAACTGTTCTTCGAGGATGCGAAGACGGCGAGCCAGGTGCTCGACATCGCACTGACCACGCGCGGCGAGCATCTGGGGCAGCCGATCCCGATGTGCGGGGTGCCGGTGCACGCGGCCGAGGGCTACCTCGCGCGGCTCATCAAGGCAGGCTGCCGCGTCGCCATCGCCGAGCAGACCGAGACCCCCGCCGAGGCCAAGGAGCGTGCCCGCAAGGAAGGTCGCGCCTCCAAGTCGCTGGTCGCGCGCGGCATCGTGCGCTTCGTCACGGCGGGCACGCTGACCGAGGAATCGCTACTGGAGCCGCGCCGCGCCAATGTGCTGGCGGCGGCCTGCGAGGTGCGCGGGATCGTCGGCATCGCGGCCTGCGACATCTCCACCGGCCGCATGGAACTGGAAGAGTGCGCGCCCGAGCGGCTGGCGGCGGCGCTGGCCCGGCTGGGCGCGAGCGAGCTGGTGGTGCCCGAGGGCTGGGATCAGGCTCCCGATGGCGCCATCGGGCGCGGCGGCCACGAATTCTCCTCCGACGGCGGCGAGGAGCGGCTGAAGCTGGTCCACGGCGTAGCCACGCTCGACGGCTTCGGGGCCTTCACGCGGGCGATGCTCGCGGCTGCGGGGGGGCTCATCGCCTATCTCGACCATGTCGGGCGGGGCAAGCTGCCGCTGCTGCTCCCGCCAGAGGCGCGCGCAAGCGACGCCGCACTGGCGATGGACGAAGCCACGCGCGCTAGCCTCGAAATCCTCGAAGCCTCAAGCGGCGGACGCAAGGGCAGCCTCATCGACGCGATCGACCGCTGCGTCACCGGCGCGGGCGCGCGCCAGCTGGCGGACGATCTTTCCGCGCCGCTGACCGACCGCATGGCGATCGCCGAGCGGCTGGAACTGGTCGAATGGCTGCACGGCGATGCGCTGCTGCGCGAGGACATGCGCGCGGCGCTGCGGGCACTGCCCGACGTGGGCCGCGCGCTGGGCCGCGTGGTGGCGGGGCGCGGTTCTCCGCGCGATCTCGGTCAGTTGCGGGATGGCCTGAGCGGTGCACGCCGGATCGCCGATCGGCTGGGGCAGATGGATGACGTGCCGGTGCTGCTGGACCGCGTACTGCCCGATCTTGGCGGGCATGGCGCACTGGTCGATCACTTCGCCCGCGCGCTGGTGGAGACGCCTCCGACCGAACGCGGGCAGGGCGGCTATATCGCCAGCGGCTACGACGCCTCGCTCGATGAGCTGCGCGTGATGTCGGGCAATGCCCGCCGCGCCATCGCTGCGCTGGAGGCCAAGTACCGCGAGGATACCGGCGTCGCCTCGCTCAAGATCAAGCATAACAACGTGCTCGGCTACTTCATCGAGGTTGCCCAGCGGCATTCCGACCGGCTGATGGAGCCCGACAGCGGCTTCTCGCACCGCCAGACGATGGCAGGCGCAATGCGCTTCAACGCGCTGGCGCTGCACGAGGAAGCCGCGCGCATCACCGAGGCGGGCGGCCATGCCCTCGCGGCGGAGGATGCGCATTTCGAGACGCTGGTGGCCGAGGCGGTCGCCGCGCGGCGGGAGATCGCCCGCACCGCCGCCGCGCTGGCCCGCATCGATGTTGCCGCCGGTCAGGCCGAACGCGCCGCCGAGGGCAACTGGACGCGCCCGCAAGTGGTCGATGGCCTTGCGCTGGAGATCGAGGGCGGGCGGCATCCGGTGGTCGAGGCAGCCCTTAAGGCGCAGGGCGAGCGCTTCGTGGCGAACGACTGCCGCCTCGCCAGCCATGACCGGCTCTGGCTGATCGGCGGCCCGAACATGGGCGGTAAATCCACCTTCCTGCGCCAGAACGCGCTGATCGTGCTGCTCGCGCAGGCGGGCGGCTTCGTGCCCGCCAAGGCGGCGCGGATCGGCATGGTCGATCGCCTGTTCAGCCGCGTCGGCGCCTCGGACAACCTCGCGCGGGGGCGTTCGACCTTCATGGTCGAGATGGTGGAGACCGCCGCCATCCTCGCGCAGGCTTCGGAGCGCAGCTTTGTGATCCTCGACGAAGTCGGGCGCGGTACGTCCACCTACGACGGCCTCGCGCTGGCGTGGGCGGTGGCCGAGGCGGTGCACGAAACCAACCGCTGCCGCTGCCTTTTCGCCACGCACTATCACGAGATGGCGAGGCTGGCGGAAACCTGCGAGGCGCTCTCGCTCCACCACGTCCGCGCGCGCGAGTGGAAGGGCGATCTGGTGCTTCTCCACGAACTGGCCGAAGGTCCAGCGGACCGCAGCTACGGCCTCGCCGTGGCGCGGTTGGCGGGCGTTCCGCCCAAGGTCATCAGCCGGGCGAAGTCGGTGCTGGAGAAGCTGGAGAAGGGCCGCGCCGAAACCGGCGGCCTCGCGGCGGGCCTCGGCGACCTGCCGCTGTTCGCCGCCGCTGAGGCGACCCGCGAGGAAGAGTGCGACACCTTGCGCGACAAGCTGCGTGACATGGACGTGGATGCGCTGTCTCCGCGCGATGCGCTGGAAATCCTCTACGACCTCAAGCGCGAGGCAGGCACGGAGGGCTGAAGCCCTCATTCGTCATTGCGAGCGCAGCGAAGCAATCCAGGGCGGTTCAAGACTGCCCTGGATTGCTTCGCTGCGCTCGCAATGACGGAGGTAGGGTATCTTAACCTGTAGACGCTAATGCAGGCTCATGTTCGGCACCAAGATCACGCATGTTTTCCGGAGTCGCTGGCACGCGTTGATGTGGTCGGCCGGGGTGCTCGCGACCGCGTACTGCTCGATCCCGACGCCTGACAATGGCGATACGAACACCGACCAGGCCCAGCAGGCGAAAGCCGATGCCGAGCAGGCGGCTCAGGCACACCAGATTGTCGCGGCGTGGTCGAACGCTACGGGCGGGAAATAGCCGCGCTCACGAATCGTCGTCGCTGAATTCCGGATCGGCCGCATTGTCCTTGCCGTAGCGGCTTTCGAGATCGTCCATCGTTTCCTCGCCGTCGTAGGCGGACATGTCGATGGTGCCGCTGGTGTCCATCTGGTTCATGTGATCGACGATGTCCTGAACGTCGTCCTCACCCTGAATACCGCCCTTGGCCTTGTCGCTGTAGCCGAGGCCCTTGGCACCGCGCGCCTGCGCCTGTTCGGCGATGGTCTGTGCCTGCGCGGCTTCGTCTTCCTGCTCGTCGTTCACCGTTTCCGGGGCGAGCTCGTCGGGGCGGTCGGTCATTTTGGGATTCTCCTTCGTCTGGTGAAACGAGTAGGAGAACGGGGAGGTTCCAAAGAGGAATCTGGGGCCATCGCCCCAGACCCCCGAACTGTCGTCGTTGCGCGCGCAGCCGCGTCAGTCTTACATTGCGCCGCAGGCTATAATGTCTTCCGACGCCGCGTCAGTGAGTGACGCAGCTACGCGCGTGATCTCGGCAGTTTACGGGGTGCAGGGGTGGTAAACCCCTGCTTTATCCCTTTTGCAGATTACCGCGAAGGAACCGGCGTCTCGCCGGAATAATCGTAGAACCCCTTGCCCGACTTGCGGCCGTACCAGCCTGCTTCGACGTACTTCTGCAGCAGCGGCGCGGGGCGGTATTTCGGGTCGCCGGTGGTCGAGTGGAAGACCTTCATGATCTCGAGCAGGGTGTCGAGGCCGACGAAGTCCGCCAGCGTCAGCGGTCCCATCGGGTGGTTGAGGCCGATCTTGCAGCCCGCGTCGATATCCTCGACCGAGCCGATGCCGGCGCCGAGCACGAAGATCGCTTCGTTCAGCATCGGGCACAGGATGCGGTTGACGACGAAGCCGGGTTCGTCGCCCGCGAGCACTACGGTCTTGCCCAGTTTTTCGCCGAACGCCTTCATGCGGTCGATGGTGTCCTGCGAGGTGGCGAGGCCGGGGATCACTTCGACCAGGCCCATCAGCGGGACCGGGTTGAAGAAGTGCAGGCCGCAGAAGCGCGCGGCGTCGGGCGAGCTGGCGGCCATGCGCGTGATCGGGATCGAGCTGGTGTTGGACGCCATGATGGCACCCGCGCCGAGCACCTTGCCGGCGGCTTCGAAGATCTTGTGCTTGATGTCCTCGCGCTCGGTGGCGGCTTCGATGATGAGGTCGCAGGCCGACATTGCGGAGTAGTCGGCTGCGGGGGTGATGCGGGCGAGCAGCGCGTCGGCGTCGGCCTGGCTGATCTTTTCCTTGGCGACCAGCTTGGCCAGGCCCTTGGCGATGCCGGCCTTACCCTTTTCGGCGTTCTCGAGGCTGACGTCCGTGAGGATCACGTCCATGCCCTTGCTCGCCACGGTCTGGGCGATGCCCGACCCCATGATGCCTGCGCCGATGATGCCGACTGACTGCACTGCCAAACTCCTCTGTCGTTTAACCGGGCGCTTAACACCTCGGGATCGCGGAGGGAACCTAGCGGTTTTGTCCCGGCACCCAAAGCACGTCATCGGCGCCGTCGCGATTGACCGCACGGGCGAGGACGAAGAGGTAATCGCTCAACCGGTTGAGATAGCCGAGCGCGGCGGGATTGACTGCATCGGTGGCGGCGAGCGCGGTGGCGCGGCGTTCGGCGGCGCGGGCGGAGGCGCGGGCGACGTGGACGCGCGCGGCGGCCTCGCTCCCGCCGGGCAGGATGAAGCTGCGCAGGGGGGAGAGGTTTTCGTTGATCGCGTCGATGGCATTTTCGAGCCAGACGACTTGTGCGGGGACGATGCGCAGGGTCATCTCGCCGGGGGTGAAGTCGGTGCCCGGTGTTGCCAGATCAGCGCCAAGGTCGAACATGTCGTTCTGGATGTGAGTGAGCGTAGGGGCGTGTTGAGTGCCGGTGAGTGCCGCTATGGCCACCCCTATCGCACAGTTCGCCTCATCCACGGCACCGATCGCCTCCATGCGCGCAGCATGCTTGGGCAGGCGCGAGCCATCGACGAGGCCGGTGGTGCCGTCATCGCCGGTGCGGGTGTAGATCTTGTTGAGCCGGACCAAGGATCAGCGCGCCATGGCCAGGAGCAGCGCACAGACCAGCACGGCGGCGGCCTGATACTTGATGCGGTTGAACATCATCTTGTTCTGCAGCAACTGGTTAGCCGACGGGCTGGTGGCGTTCGGGTCGCGGTGCAGGTCTTCCTTCGTGCTGTTCATGAACGCGACGATGCCGCGCACGAGGCTGACGATCACCATGACCACCAGCACGAGGATTACGGGCACGAGAATGTAGCTCATGGCGCGTGGTGTAACCCTTGCGAGAACGAAAGGCCAGCGGGCAGCACGCCGGTGCGCAATGCCTCGGCGATGGCGCGGCCGTCCTCCCCGGCGCGGCGGCGGTCGGCGAGCGAGGGGGCGCCGCGCCGCTTGGCCAGCTTGCGTCCGTCCGGCTCGATGAGCAGCGGGTGGTGCAGCCATGTCGGCACCGGCAGGCCGAGCAGCGCCTGCAGCAGCCGGTGCACGTGGCTTGCCGGGAACAGGTCCATGCCGCGGGTAACGAGGGTTACGCCATCCGTCGCATCATCCAGCGTGACGGCGAGATGGTAGCTGGCGGGAAGGTCCTTGCGCAGCAGTACGACATCGCCGAAAATCTGCGGGGTAGCGGCCTGCGATCCGGCGCCTTCGTCCCGCCATTCGAGCGGGCCGGTAAGTGTCATCGCCTTCGTTACGTCGAGGCGCCATGCGGCATTCTCGGGATCGACTGCCCGGTGTCGGCAGGTTCCCGGATACACCGGGCCGTCTGGTCCGACCTGCGTGGCGGCGGCGGCGATTTCGGCGCGGGTGCAGGTGCAGGGGTAGAGCAGGCCCATCGCCTTCAACTGCTCTCCGGCGGAGGCATGACTGGCCAGCCGGTGGGACTGGAACACCGCCTCGCCGTCCCATTCGAGGCCCAGCCATGCGAGATCGCGGAAGAATTCCTCCACGAACTCCGGGCGACTGCGTTCGCCATCGATGTCCTCGATGCGCAGGATGAATTCGCCGCCGCGCGCCTTTGCCGTGTCGTGCGCGACGATCGCGGCATAGGCATGGCCGAGGTGCAGCGGGCCGTTGGGGCTGGGGGCGAAGCGGGTGCGCATCGGCTTTGTCCTAGCGTTCGCCGTGCCATCCGCAAACATCCCTGTGGATTGCGGAAGGCCCTCGCGAATCCGCCATCTTGACGCGGACTCCGTCAAGTGCTGGAACTAACGCATGGACTGCCATCAAACCGCAATCCCGGCCTGCGACAGGAGGCCATGCTCAAGTCGGAGCTGATAGAGCGCGCGGCCCGGTTCCGCAGCGCGGAGGGTGATCCCTCCCGAAGTCTTTCCGACTGTCCTGCTCTCGTGCTGAATGCGGATTACACGCCGCTATCCTACTACCCGTTGAGTCTCTGGCCCTGGCAGACCGCGATCAAGGCGGTGGTGCTGGAGCGGGTCGATATCGTTTCCAGCTACGAACGTGCGGTGCACTCGCCCAATTGGACGATGCAGATTCCCTCGGTCATCGCGCTGCGCCAGTATGTGAAACCGAGCGAATTTCCCGCTTTCACTCGCTTCAACCTGTTCCTGCGTGACCGGTTCTCCTGTCAGTATTGCGGCAGCCCGCATAATCTCACTTTCGACCATGTCGTTCCGCGTCGACTGGGCGGGCGGACGAGCTGGGAGAACATCCTTACCGCTTGTGCCCCCTGCAATCTCAAGAAGGGTGGGCGCACGCCCAAGCAGGCGAACATGCCGCCGCTGGTGCCACCGATCCGCCCGACCAGCTGGCAGTTGCAGGAGCGCGGGCGCGGGTTTCCTCCCAACTATCTGCACGAAACCTGGCGCGACTGGCTCTACTGGGATATCGAACTGGAAGAATAAGGCTTCAGAAGCCGAGCATTTCCGGTCGGAACAGCCGCCGCCGCGATACGCGTTTACCTGAAAGCATGAACACTCCGTCGCCGACGTAGTGCAGGTATTCCGGCTGTTTTGGCGCAGGACGTGCGCTGATATGCGTTACTTCCAGAATGAACAGGTTGTAGCGCTCTATTGCGCGGTCGTCCCGCAACCGACATTCCAGCTGCGCGTGGCATTGCGGCAGTACCGGGGCATCGACGTCCTGCGCTTCAGCCCTTTCGAGGCCGAATGCGGCGAATTTGTCGATTTCCTCGCCGGAGGAATTGCCGACGCGCACTACGGCATCGAGCATGTCACCGGTCGGAACGTTGAGAACGCACTGGCCTGAGGCGCAAAGCATGCCGAAGCTTCGGCATCCGCGTGAAACGATGCAGCTGATCATCGACGGCGTGCGTTCGAGCACCTGGTGCCAACCCACCGTCATGACATTGTCGTTCCCCGCGTGGCGGGTGGTCAGCAGGACCACCGGCCCGGGTTCGAGGAACTGGCGGGCACGAGAGGCGGGGATGCTTTCGAAGCGCTCTGCTGCAAGCAAGGGCGATGTGGCCAAGATCGGGGGCTCCTGTCGCTGGAGTGGCCTTTGCTCAGCGAATTACATCCATTTCGGTTTCTTTTTACTGCGATGAACCGTTCAGTGGATGGTTTCAGCCGTTGCAGGCTGCTCGTCGATCCCGGCATCGACGGCCGCAGCGACCGCCACGTCCATGGTGACATTGCCGATCGTCCGCATCAGGTCGGGCAGGACTTCCACTGCGACCAGGACGCCCAGCGGCCAGAGTGGCACGCCCATGGCTGCCGCGATCGGTCCGATCGATGATACGAAGCTGATCGTGCCAGGCAGCGAGACGGCACCGAAGGTGGTCGCGAAGGCCACGAAGGCGCCGGCAGCGAGTGCTCCGGTCGTGAGTTCCAGTCCTGCTAGCTTTGCCGCATAGACCGCCACGGCCATATTCATCGCCGGGCCGGTGGCGCGAAAAAGCGTGACGGCGAGCGGCAGCACGAACTCCGCAGTCGTCGACGAGACACCCAGCTTACGGCTCGACGCCAGCATGGCTGGCACGGTCGCGATCGAGGACTGGGTGGAAATGGCGACGACCTGTGCAGGCAGCATCGCGGCCGCGAAGGCGGGGAGGCTGCGCTTGCCGCCGATCACCGCGATCACGTAGCCCGCGATCATCACGACCGTTCCCACCGCGACGACGAGCAGGATGTAGTGCGCCAGTGCGCCCAGTGCCGCGCCGCCGCTGCGCACGCCCAGCGTCAGGCCGAGCGCGAAGACGCCGATCGGGGCGAGCATCAGCACCCAGCCGATCACCACCATCATCGCGCCTGCCAGTGCCTCGAACAGCACGGCAAGGGCGCGGCGGGGCTCGTCGGCGAGGCGCGTGGAGGCCAGTGCGAAGAGGCCGACGAAGACGATCACCGGCAGCATGGCGCTTGCCGCTGCCGCCGAGATCACGTTGTCGGGCAGCAGGGATGCGAGGAATTCCGAAATCCCCGGCACTTTGCCCGGATCTGCGCCGTGCGGGAAGCTGACCCCGGCGGGCACCGGGAACAGTTCGAGCAGCAGCGGCATCGCCACCGCGCCAAGTATCGCGCTGAACGCGAGGAAGCCGACGATGATGCCCAAGGTGCGGCGCGCCATGGCGCCTGCGCGGGCGGCGGCGACGGTCTCGACGATGCCGGAGAACAACAGCCCGGCGACCAGCGGCAGGATCGTCATCTGCAGGCCCTGCAGCCACAGTGAGCCGATCGGACCTGTCACTTTCAGCGCGGTATCCGCAATCGGCTTTCCTGCAATCAACAGCCCGATGACCAGCCCGGCGACGAGGCCGATCAGGGTCAACGCGCCGGGCACGCGGATTTCGGGGATGCGCGAGGCGCTGGAGGGAGCGGGATCGGGGGACGTCATGCGGCTCGACAAATAGGCGGGGGCGGTGCGGTTGGCAATTTGGCGTTACTCAACTCCGTGGTGAGGACAAGAATCGCCATTCGACGGAATCCTAAACTGACTGTAAGGCAGCGTTCAGAGGGCGGTAACGCCTCCGGTTGCACAGCGCAGGCGAGAGATTCGAATCTTGCGCGCAAGAGGACAGGTAATGGGTAAGCAGTTCTTCGGCACCGACGGCATCCGTGGCCGCACCAACCAGGGGGCGATGACCGCTGCCATGGCCATGAAGGTCGGGCAGGCCGCCGGCGCGCGCTTCCTGCGCGGCACGCACCGCCACCGGGTGGTGATCGGCAAGGATACCCGTCTGTCGGGCTACATGCTGGAGAACGCGATGGTCGCGGGCTTCACCAGCGTCGGCATGGACGTCGTGCTGCTCGGCCCGATGCCGACTCCTGCCGTCGCCCTGCTGACCCGCGAACTGCGCGCGGACGTAGGCGTGATGATCTCGGCCAGCCACAACCCTTACGAGGACAACGGTATCAAGCTGTTCGGTCCCGACGGCTTCAAGCTCTCCGACGAGGACGAACTGGCGATCGAGGCGATGCTGGTGGGCGAGGACCTTGCGCTTGCCGCCTCGCCCGAGATCGGCCGCGCCCGCCGTGTTGAGGACGCGCGCGGGCGTTATATCCACGCGGTGAAGGCCTCGCTGCCCAGCACTGTCCGGCTCGACGGGCTCAAGATCGCGGTCGATTGCGCCAATGGCGCGGCCTATCAGGTCGCTCCATCCGCCTTCTGGGAACTGGGCGCCGAGATCGTCGCGGTTGGCGTCACCCCCAATGGCAAGAACATCAACGAGCGCTGCGGTTCTACCCATGTCGAACTGCTGCAGGAAACGGTGGTGTCCTCCGGCGCCGACATCGGCATTGCGCTGGACGGTGATGCGGACCGGCTGATCGTCGTGGACGAGAAGGGCCAGACGGTAGACGGCGATCAGATCATGGCACTGATCGGCAGCCAGCTGGCCGCGCGCGGGGAACTGCGCGGCGGCGGCGTGGTGGCGACGGTCATGTCGAACCTTGGGCTTGAGCGCTATCTTGGCGGGCGGGGCCTGTCGCTGGAGCGTACTGCTGTCGGCGACCGCCATGTGCTGGAGCGCATGCGCACAGGCGGGTTCAATGTCGGGGGTGAACAGTCGGGTCACATGATCCTGCTCGACCATGCCACCACCGGCGATGGCACCGTCGCGGCGCTGCAGGTGCTCTCGGCGCTCGTCCAGTCGGGCAAGCGGGCGAGCGAACTGCTGCACCTCTTCGACCCTGTGCCCCAACTGTTGCGCAACGTGCGCTTCGGAGGCGGCAAGCCTCTGGAGGCCGCCAGCGTCAAGGCGGCGATCGCCGATGCCGAGGCTTCGCTCGACGGGCGCGGCCGTCTCGTGATCCGTCCTTCCGGCACTGAGCCGGTGATCCGCGTCATGGCCGAAGGCGACGACGCGGGCGAAGTGGAGGCCGCCGTCGCCTCGATCTGCCACGCCGTAGAGAAGGCCGCCGCCTGATGCCCCTGGAAATGCGCCCCGACTGCGAACGCTGCGGCACCGACCTCCCGGCCGAGGCGCCCGGCGCGTTCATCTGCTCGTTCGAGTGCACCTATTGCGCGGAATGCGCGGACGCGCTGGACGACATGTGCCCCAACTGCGGCGGCGAAATCGTCGACCGACCGACGCGGGCGAAGCGACACCACGATTCCGCCCCGCCGTCGAAAGTGCGGCACTATCAGGGCTGATACTCGACTCGGGGTGCGTTGAGCGGGTAAGGAGCGCGGCCATGAACCAGGCTCCTCGCATTCTTTCCATCGCCGGGTCGGACAGTTCCGGCGGTGCCGGCATTCAGGCCGACATCAAGACGATCACCCTGCTCGGCGGCTATGCCATGACCGCGATCACCGCGATCACCGCGCAGAACACCAAGGGCGTCACCGATGTTACGACCCTGTCGGCGCAGATGGTCGCTGCGCAGATCGATGCCTGCGTCAGCGATATCGGCGTCGATGCGGTGAAGATCGGCATGCTCGGCAGCGCCGAGATCGCCGGTGTCGTCGCCGACCGGCTGGACGGGCTGGGCGTGCCGGTGATCTTCGATCCGGTCATGGTCTCGACCTCCGGTTCGGTGCTGGCGGACGCGGCGACGATCGCGGCGTTCGAGCGGCTCATGGGCCTAGCCTGCCTGACCACGCCCAACTTCGACGAACTCGCCGCGCTGGGCGGTGACGCGGCTCTCGCGGCAAAGGGCATCGCCTATATCGCCAAGGGCGGCGACGCGCCGGGCGAGGTGGTGGAGGATCGGCTGGTCCTGCCGGATCAGGAGCCGGTGATCTGGACAGCGCCTCGCGTCGATACCCGCCATACCCACGGCACCGGCTGCACCCTGTCGAGCGCCATCGCGACGTTCCTGGGCCAGGGCGCTCCGCTGGTCGAGGCGATTGAGGATGCGCGGGATTTCGTGCGCGCGGCGCTGCTGGCGGCGCCGGGCTTCGGCGAAGGGCATGGGCCGATGGGGCACCACGCGGTTCGGTGATCTTGGCTATGCGGGTGAGGCCCACCCCGTCCGGCTAGTTCGCTACGCTCTCAAGCCTTCCGGCCCTCCCGCGAGCGGGAGGGCGATGGCATCTCCTTCTCCCCTCCCGCTTGCGCGGAGGGGCCGGGGGTGGGTCTTTCTTCTTCAATTCAGCCGCGAGCGACGGCGCCACGCGGTATCCGCGATCAGCCCGACCGCCGCCATCGCACCGCCGGTAAGACCGGCGGTGCTGAGCGCTACGATCACGGGCTGGGCATAGTCCGCGAAAGCACGGGCGCGGTCGTTCAGGGGTTCGATGATCTGGCTCATGGTGCGTGTCCTGCGGGGGGCTCGGTGTGAACACGCAGATGCACCGAATCGCCCGTTCAAGGCACTCGGATAAGTTCGCTTATTGTGTTCGGATTTTTCGAACGACCATCATCCGCAGTCGAGATCGTAGAACTGCTGGACGTGGCCCCAGCCTTCCTCGGCGGTCTCGCACCAGCGGAACAGCGAGAGATCCTTGGCGTTGATGACTCCCTCCTCGGCCAACGCCTCGAAGTTGACGACCCGTTCCCAGAATTCGCGGCCGTAGAGCAGGATCGGGATCGGCTTCATCTTGCCGGTCTGGATCAGCGTCAGCAGTTCGAAGAACTCGTCGAAAGTGCCAAAACCGCCGGGGAACACCGCCACCGCGCGGGCGCGCAGTAGGAAGTGCATCTTGCGCAGCGCGAAGTAGTGGAACTGGAACGAGAGGCGCGGGGTCACGTAGCGGTTGGGCGCCTGCTCGTGCGGCAGGACGATGTTGAGGCCCAGCGATTCCGCGCCGACTTCCGCGGCGCCGCGGTTGGCCGCTTCCATGATCGACGGACCGCCGCCCGAGCAGACCACGAACTGGCGCATGCCCTTCTCGACTATGGCGCACTGGCTGGCGAGGCGGGCGAGCTTGCGGGCTTCCTCGTAATACTTGGCCTTGTCGGCAAGGCGGTCGGCGACCTTCTTCTGCTCATCGGTGACGGCAGCGGCGCGCACCGCATCGGCCTTGTCGGGCGAGGGGATGCGGGCGGAGCCGTACATCACCAGCGTCGAACCGATGTTGGCTTCCTCAAGCAGCATCTCGGGCTTGAGCAGTTCGAGCTGGAAGCGCACCGGGCGCAGTTCGTCGCGCAAAAGGAAGTCGGTGTCGCGGAAGGCCAACTGATAGGCGGGGTGGCCGGTCTGGATGGTGTCGGCCTGCTGCTCGGCGAAACCGGCTTCCTGCTCGGCCTTGTAGAAACGGCGTTCGGTGAGGTCTTTGTCTTCTTTTTCAGTCATTGGCTCATCTTAGGCATGACGCGGGGCGCGCGTCGAGAACGGATATGTGTGCGCACTGTTGCACGCATTCGTACAGGAACTAGGCTGCGGGCATGATGAACGGATCGGCCTTCACGCGGCGCGCAGCCCTGATGGGAATCGGAGGCGGGGCTCTCGCTTTTCCTGCATTACGGGCGCTGGCGGCTCCACCTGCTCAGGCCAGGGATATGGTGCGCCCGCCGCGCCTGCGCAACGGCGACGTGCTCGGGCTGGTCGCTCCGGCAGGGTTCGTGGCCGACCGCTTCGGCCTCGACGAGATCGGTGCGACGGTGCGGGCGATGGGGCTGGAGCCGCGCTTCGCCCCGCACCTGACCGCGCGCGACGGTTATCTTGCGGGGTCCGACGCGGCGCGCGCGGGCGATCTCAAGGTGATGTTCGCGGACGAGGGCGTGCGCGCGATCATGGCGGTGCGCGGCGGTTGGGGCTCGGCGCGGCTGCTGCCGCTGCTGGACTTCGCGGCGATCCGCAAGAGCCCCAAGCTGTTCACCGGTTTCAGCGACAATACCGCGCTGTGCCTCGCTCTGGCGCGGGCCGGAGTGGTCTCGATCCATGGCCCCACCGCCGCGACTTCGTGGTCGCCCGCGTCTTGGGAGTCGTTCCGCCAACTGGCTTTCGAGGGGGCGATGCCGACTTATGCGGTGCCAAGCTACGCCGGGCCGAACCTCGGCGGACGGGGACCGGCGGTTAGGACCTTCCGGGGCGGCAAGGCGCGGGGGAGGCTGATCGGCGGCAATCTCGCGGTACTCAGCGCTCTGGTGGGGACGGCCTATCTACCTGACTTTGACGGCGCGATCCTGTTTCTGGAAGAGACCAACGAGGCGGAGTATCGCATCGACCGGATGCTGACCCAACTGGCGCTGGCCGGGCTGCTGGAGCGGCTGGCAGGCGTGGTCTTCGGACAATGCACCCATTGCGAGAACCCTGACGGCGGGTTCTCCAACTTCACCGTCTACGAAGTGCTCGACCAGCGATTCGCGTCGCTCGGCGTACCCGCGTTTCAGGGGCTGATGATCGGTCACGTCGGCGGCCAGATCAGCGTGCCCGAAGGCGCCATGGCCGAGATCGACGCCGATGCGGGAACCCTGCGGCTGCTGGAGCCGGCGGTCAGCTGATCAGGCCCGCGCGGGGTCTTCGCTGGTGAGACCGTATTGCGAGACCAGTTCGGCGAAAAGGTCGTCGGGCAGTGGGTGGACGAATTCCAGCCCGGCGCCATTGCCGTTCGTCCAGGCGACGAAGGCGATCATCGGCCGGCATTCGGGCAGGGTGAGGGCGATGACCTCGTCCATTTCCAGCGGCCCGACGCTCTCGATTCGCGCGCCGAGCGGGGTCAGGTCCTTGAGGACGACGGTATGGCTGGCAAGGTCGCGGCGGAAACGAGCGAGCATTTCAACCCGCTCGCGGGCGTGGCGGCGGTCACCGTCGAGCGATTCGGGAATGGGCACGGCCTCAACACCCATGATCGCGGGTGCCGGGGCATCGGTCGGGAGACTTGGCTCCGGCATTGTCGCGTGATCCTTCCACGATAGTTAACCGGAGCAGCGGCCCGGCCATGAGGCTATTGCTATAGTCCTGGAATCCTTGCGGCTGTGCCCTTCAGAGCAATGCGTACTTTCCCCGAATCATGTGTTGGCGCGGAAAATTCAGCGGCTATAAGACATGGTTAATCTGCAAAGGATTGCACGACTGAGCCCCTGTTTTGCCTGCTTTGCGCAACACTGTTGCCGGAATGGCACCTTTCCCCTCCTTACCGGAGGGGGAATCGATGATCCGTTAGCTGCGACATACGGTTTCTTAACCATTCTTTGTGCAGAATTTACGTGTTCATACAGGGGTTCTTATGCGCATCGATGCCAGAAATCTGCTCGACCGGCTTGGCAAGAACGACTTCGCCTACAAGGAATTCGAAGATCGTTTCAGCGAACTGGAACTGTGGCCGATCCTCGAAGCACTGCTGCGCGATCCGCGCCTGCAGGCGATCGATCAGTCCGAGGCGACGGTGGCGGCAAAGCCCGAACCCGCTCCCGCCGAAGTGGTCGAGACTTATTCCGGCGAAAGTCTGAGTTCCCTTTTCAGCCGCTATGGCAACGGCCCCGCCGCGAGCATCCCCGCCGATCGGCGCGGGGGTGCGCAGCAGCAGGACGTACGCGCCATGCTCCGCCACTTGTCCGATCTCGGCTCGCAGGGGAAGATCTGATGCCCGTCATCGTAACCCACGGCCTCAAGGGGGGTGCCGGAACCACCTTCATCGCCGCGCATATCGCGATGGCGCTGTCCGAGGCGGGCGCCGACGTCACCGTGCTGACGACCACCCAGCGTGACACCATGCCGCTGCACTTCGGCCTCCAGCCCGCGATGTCGTTGCCCTCGCTGTTCGCGCCGGCAGAGGATGCCGTGCTCGCCGCAGGTATCGACCTGCGCAGCCTGACCACCGCGCCCGAGGACAACGACTTTGTCCCCGCCCTGCGCGACCTCGGCTTCCTCGAAACCGGGCAGGACAAGGTGATGGTCATCGACGTGCCCGCCAGCGAGTTCGCTTTCGCGCGCCGCGTCGTGCCGCACGCCAGCGCCAACGTCTGCGTGATCAACGCCGCGCCCGATACCCTTGCGCTGATGCCGCAGGTGCTGGACGAGGCGAGCCCCGAGAACATCGCTTCGACCAGCTTCGTGATCAACGCTCTGGACGAGACGCGCCGCCTTTCGCGCCACTCCTCGGCGTTCATCCGCGAACTGGTGGGCGCGCGCCTGCTCGGCCGCGTGCGCCTCGACGAATCGGTGCCCGAGGCGATCGCGATGCTTCAGCCGCTCGGCAAGTATGCGCCCTCCAGCGCGGCACTCGCCGACGTGAAGATGATCGGCGCCGCGCTGGTTCCGGCGCTCGAGACGCCCGGCCGCCCGTGGGTGGCGCGGGGTTCCAATCCCGCCGCTTCGTCCCATTCCTCGTCATCTCCGAGCCGCGCCGCATGATCGAGAAACTGGCCGCCCGCGTGCTGGACAACCGGCTAGCCCGCTATGCCTCCGTTGCCGTGATCATCGGGATCGCCGCAGTCGTTATCGGCGTGCCGCTGGACGGCACTGCGCAGTGGGTCTGCGCCGGTGTCACGATGGCGGGCGCGCTCGTCATGCGCCGGATCAAGGGCCGCATGGGCGCGGTCGCGCTCGGCATTCTGGCGGTGCTGGTCTCGACCCGCTACCTGTTCTGGCGCACGACGCAGACGATCGCGTTCAACACCCCGCTCGAATTCCTGTTCGGCGGCGTGCTCTACCTCGCCGAGCTGTATGCCTGGGTCATCCTGCTGCTGGGCTTCCTGCAGACTACCTGGCCGCTCGACCGCCCGGTGATCGAACCCGAGGGCGAGCCCGACACCTGGCCGACCGTCGACATCTACATCCCGACTTATAACGAGAGCCTGGAGATCGTGCGCAACACGGTCTTCGCGGCGATGGACCTCGACTATCCGGTCGACCGCTACCGCGTCTTCATCCTCGACGACGGCAAGCGTCCCGAATTCCGCGCCTTCGCCAAGGAAGCGGGCTGCGGCTACATCACCCGCGACAACAACCTGCACGCCAAGGCGGGCAATCTGAACGCGGCGATGAAGAAGACCGACGGCGAACTGATCGCGATCTTCGATTGCGACCACGTTCCGACCCGCGCCTTCCTGCAGCTGACCGTGGGCTGGTTCCAGCAGGACCCGCGCCTGGCGCTGATCCAGACCCCGCACCACATGTATTCGCCCGATCCGGTCCAGCGCAACCTGGCGCAGACGATGGGCGACATGCCGGGCGAGGGCGACTTGTTCTACGGCCCGGTGCAGGGCGGCAACGACCTGTGGAACGCCACCTTCTTCTGCGGTTCGTGCGCGATCATCCGCCGCGAGGCGCTGATGGAGACCAACGGCTTCGCGGGCGAGACCGTAACCGAGGACGCGCACACCGCGCTCAAGCTGCAGCGCACCGGCTGGAACACCGCGTACATCTCGGCGCGCCTGTCCGCGGGTCTCGCGACAGAGCGCCTCGTGCTCCACGTCGGCCAGCGCATTCGCTGGGCGCGCGGCATGACGCAGATCCTGCGCATCGACAATCCGCTGCTCGGCCGCGGCCTCACCTGGCAGCAGCGCCTCTGCTACCTCAACGCGATGATGCACTTCCAGTACCCGGTGCCGCGCATCGTGTTCCTGACCAGCCCGCTTGCCTACCTGATCTTCGGTCAGAACATCATCCAGGCGTCCGCCGGGCTGATCTTCGCCTATGCGCTGCCGCACCTGTTCTGCTCGTCGGTCGCCAACGAAAAGACGCAGGGCGGCTGGCGCCGTCCGTACTGGGGCGAAGTCTACGAGACGATCCTGGCCTTCCACCTCGTCAAGCCCACGGTCATGACGTGGTTCCAGCCGCGCAAGGGCAAGTTCAACGTGACCGACAAGGGCTCGCTGCTCGACCAGACGTACTTCGACTGGGCGATCGTCAAGCCGCACCTCATCTGCATCGGCTTCGTGATCCTGGGGATCACCATGGCGGTCGTGAAATGGGCGTTCTTCCCGTACATGTTCAACATCCAGACCGATACGCTGGTGCTGAACGTGGCTTGGGCGCTGTTCTCCCTCGCGATCCTGCTCGCTGCCGTCTCGGTGGCGCGCGAGACCCGGCAGGAGCGCGTGGACATCCGCATCCCGGTGCAGTTGCCGGTCACCGCCTACCTCGCCTCGGGCCATACCGTCCCGGCCGAAACCATCGACATCTCGATGGGCGGTGCGGCGCTGTGTCTGCCGGAAGAGCTGCCGACCAAGGATCGCACCGTCAGCCACATCACCATGGCCATGGGTGACGAGGTGCTATCGATCCCGGTCACGACTATGCGGACGAACCAGCGCAATTCCTACGTGCGCTTCGAAAAGCTCGACATTCTCGCCGGCCGCCATCTGGTGCGCGCGGTGATGGGCCGCGCCGATGCGTGGCAGCCGTGGGGACCGCCGGCCATGGTCGGCACGGCCCGTTCGTTCGGCGACATTCTCAGGGTGGATATGGTAACGTTGAAGCGCATGCTGCGTCTGAATTTCGCCGAACGCCGCCAAATGAAGGCCGCCAACGCCGCCAAGCGCGCAGCGATGGCCAAGGCGGCGAAGGAAGCCGAGAAGAACGACCCCAAGAGCGCTAAGGGCAAGGGCGGCCTGCCGCTCGCCAAGGCGGCGATGCTGGCCGGTGCCGTCGCCCTGGGGGCTGCCGGGCTGCTGTTCGGCACTTCCGAAGTCCACGCCCAGCCGACCGCCAAGGCGCCCGAAACCGCAGCTTCCGCCGCCAATCCGGGCGTTGCCAACACCAGCGGCATGAGCGAGCGCCTGACCCTCAAGGACCTGCGCGTCTCCCAGCCGATCCGCCTGCGCGGAACGCAGGGCGAAATGGGCATCCCCTTCGGCATGCGGCAGGACCGCATCGCCACCGGCGCCGTGCTGCGCCTGCAGATGGCCTGGTCGCCCTCGATGCTCGACGACCTCAGCCAGCTGGTGGTCATCGTCAACGGCGAAGTCGCGCAGACGGTGCCGCTGACCCGCGCCAATGCCGCCGGGCAGGTGCTGGAGGTCCCGGTAAACCCTGCGCTGCTGCTGCCGGGTGACAACCAGCTCAACCTGCGCCTGATCGGCCACTATGCGCGCGACTGCGAGGACCCGTTCCATTCCTCGCTGTGGGCGAACATTTCGAACACCCGTTCGTGGTTCGATTTCAGCTACCAGCCGCTGACCTTCGGCCCGGACCTGTCGCGCCTGCCGCTGCCGTTCTTCGACAAGGGCCAGAACGTGCCGCTGCGCATGCCCTTCGTCTTCGCCACGCAGCCGCGCGCCGGTGAGCTTCAGGCCGCCGCCGCTACCGCCAGCTGGCTCGGCTCGCTGGCCAGCTATCGCGGTTTCAGCTTCCAGCCGGTCGTCGGCTCGATCCCGCGCGGCAATGCCATCGTGTTCCTGAAGGGCACGCAGGGCATCCCCGGCCTCGACATCGCGCCCGCCGGAGGCCCCGTCGCCGCTGCCGTGCGCAATCCCAACGATCCCAACGGCACGCTGCTGGTCATCATGGGCCGCAACGACGAGGACCTGCGCCTCGCCGCCGCTGCCGTCGCGCTCGGTCGCGGCGTGTTCGGCGGCCAGCGCATGAGCTTCGACGGCGTGCGCATCCCGGCATGGCCGCGTTACGGCGCGGTACGCTGGCTGACCACCGACAAACCGGTCGAGCTCGGCTCGATCATGGAGCCTTACGCACTGCAGGGCATGGGCATCCCGCCCGGCCCGCTGACCACCCGCTTCCGCGTCGCGCCCGACCTGTTCTTCTGGCCGCGCGAAGGCGGCAAGCTGAACCTCGGCTACCGCTATCCGGTTGCGCAGTGGCTGGACAAGCGCGCCTCGCGCCTCGACGTCTCTATCAACGGCCAGTACCTCAAGACGCTGCCGCTCGGCGCCGCCTGGTGGAGCCAGCTGTTCGGCCCGGCCGGTGCGAAGAGCGCGGATTCCAACGCCACCGTCACGCTGCCGCGCTACAACCTGTTCGGCCAGAACGAGCTGACTTACGACTACAACCTGCTCATCGCCGACAAGAAGAAGTGCACCGGCACCCTGCCGGACAACGTGCGCGTCTCGGTCGACCCGAAGAGCACCATCGACCTCACCAGCGCCTATCACGCGATCATGATGCCCGACCTCGCGACGTTCGCGGGCGCCGGCTTTCCCTTCACCGCCAGCCCCGACCTGGCGCAGACCACCGTGGTCGTCGCGCCGAACCCGTCGATGGCCTCGGTGCAGGCGTTCCTGACCTTGATGGGCCGCTTCGGCGACTCGACCGGCGTTCCGGTGACGGCGGTGACGGTGACCTCCTCGATCGACGGTGACGCACTCGCCAGCCAGGACGTGCTGGTCATCGGCGGCACCGCTCTGGCCGAGGCGGACATGTTCGCCGACGCGCCGGTGCGTTACGAGAACGGCCGCCTGCGCGTGTCGGAACGCTCCCCGTTGCAGTACGTGACGGCACTGTTCGGCGGTTCGCAGGAGAACGACCCGATGGCCGCCGCGCCGGTGGTCTACAACGCGCAAGGGTTCTCCGGCATCGTCAGCTTCCAGTCGCCCTATGCCTCGGACCGCACCGTCGTCGCATTGCTGTCGGACGATGGCGCTGCGCTGCCCGCACTGGTGGACGGCATGGCCGACGTGAAGATCAACGCCGCGATCCAGGGTGACCTTGCCGTGACGCGCGGCGACGGCATGACCAGCTTTGCGCTCTCGAACCGCTACTGGGTCGGCTCGCTGCCGATCTGGATGAAGCTTGCCTACTATGTCAGCCAGCGCCCGATGATGCTGGGTGTGTTCACGCTGCTGCTGGCGCTGGCCCTTGCCGGACCTGCCTACATCTTCTTCCGCCGACAGGCCCAGAAGCGCCTCGCGCGCCAGGACGATCACGCATGACGATTTCGCGTACCTCCAAGTTCGGTGTCGCCCTGCTGCTCTCGACCGCGCCTTTGACTCTTGGGGCGCTGCCCGCAGTGGCCGAGGCGCAGAGCGCGGGCGTCGAGGCGCTGGTGAAGCAGGCCCAGTACTGGCGCTCGAAGGGGCGCGAGGATCTGGCCCAGCAGGCGCTGAAGCGCGCCCGCGCACTCGATCCGAACAACCCGGCGCTCAAGGCTCCGGCACAGGCGCCCAAGCCGGCCGCCCCCAAGCCCGCGCCGAAGCCGGTGGCCAAGCCTGCCGCAGC